>JBEPXK010000570.1:0-3018 GCA_041641915.1 Planctomycetota bacterium | reverse complement strand
GTGGCTCTGGATGCGGACTCCCGGTTCGAGGATCGGCTGGCAGCGTAGCCAGCGGCGCAGCAGCTGCGGATGCAGGGCGCGAATGACCTCGAGCGCGGCCGCGACCTCCGGTGGGTAATAGGCGCTGACGAGGGTTTCGATGTAGGGTTTGTGGCGACGTAGGCCGCGCCAGAGCGGTGCCTGCTGTTCTGGGATCCAGGCGAACGCCTGGCCATCGAGCGCGGCTTCGAGATGCGCCTTGATGGCCAGATCGGCGACGTCGGGGACGTCGCCGTAGCGGGCCACCAGCACCCGCAAGGCGCGGTCTATCTGATCCCAGGCCATGCCTGTCCGCTCGCGGTTGGCAATGTGCCAGATGATCGCCCCGTAGAGGTCGGCCGCTGTTTCGATGTCGTCAGGAAAGACATCGAGTCGTGGCGGGGGGAGATCGGGGCGTCCGCTGAGGTAGTTGATCCGCGTGCCCAGCCGCGGAGGCAAGGTGGTGAGCACGGGATGGTCCGCTGGTATTCCGAGTTCGACGATCAAGCCGTAGGCCCGGTGATTGAAGGGCTCCAGGCGCAGCAAGCGCACCGCGAGGGGTACCACCACTGCCGGATCCATGTTGCTCTCGGCCGCTCCGAGCACCAGTTGGAGCAACAGGATGTTCTGCCATGGCCCCACGCGTGGCGCTGCTCGGTTCAAGAGGGTCCGCGCATCGCCCAGGCGCCGGCCGCGAACCATGGCCAAGAGGTTGCCCTGAGCGATCTGTTCAGCAGCCATGAAGTCGTAGCAATGACCCAGTGGGATGATGGCTTCGCGCGGATGCTCCACCTTCCGGTGCATGGCGAACACCGGCAGCTGGACCAGCGCGAAAGCAGCCCAGGGAGCGATGAGCAGGCCGGCGATGGCCTTGTTGGCCCAGGTGGGAATCGCCGCGTGGTCTCGTGGACGCAAGCAGAGGCCTGCGAACGCGCCGACCACCACCATGCCCTGCGACATGCTTAGGCTGTTGTCGAGGAAGAACGGTGGAGCCAGGGCGACAAGGAATACTAGCGGCGCTGGATCGTTGTCTTCTCGGGCCCATAGCCAGGCCCGATGGAGCACCACGGTCAACAGCAGAACGAAGATGAGGAAGCCAGGCAGCCCGCCATCGAGCAGCGCATCGGCGAGTTCATTATGGGCATCAGCCATCTTGTGGCCCGTGGCGGTATAGTGCCGGGCCCATTCGCCCTCCCCGTGGCTGATGTGCAGTGCGCCGTATTGGCCAAAGCCCCAGGGCAGGGCCTCGTTGAGGGTATCGCCAGCCGCCAAGCTCATCCATTTGCGCATGGCGCCGCGACTGCCGAGTGGGCGTGACCACAGATAGCCGAAGCCGAGGATGACAGCCAGCAGGCCCAGCCCGGCCAGACCGAGGGCCCAGGCCCGGCGGCGCGGCCACAGGGCCCGGAAGCACAGCAGGCCGGTCACCGCAACGCTGGCCAGCACCACGGAACGGCGACCGCTAACAATGGTGATGATCGCCAAGGCGAGGAGGCCCAGAGCCAGGAGTACGCGCAGTTGCCATGGCCCGCGTCCGCGTTCACCACGGGCTTGCCACTCGATCCAGACGGCGCTGAGCAGGCAGGGCGTGGCCACATTGACCAGGTAATTGACGTTGCCCAGGCCGTGATCCCAGGACCCACTCGACAGGTTCAGTGGAAACGCAGCCAACAGGCCGAGGGCAGCCGCCGCACCCATGGCCCGGAGGTATACCACGCGCGGAGTGCGATCGACGGCTACGAGCAGCACGGCTACGATCGCGCCGAATTGGGCCGCGCTACGACCGATCGACGCCAGCATGGGTTCCGGCTGCATCCAGGTGCGTATCTGCCAGTAGATCACCAGCGCGCCGCCGGCAAGCACCCAGATGAGCAGTGGCAGGTCGGGACGACGTTGGGCCGGAGTGATGATCCAGGCCAAGAGGATGGTCAGTGGCAGGATCAGTTCCGGCATGGTGCCGGGAACCGCGCGTTGGAGAGCGAACCCCCAGAGATACGCCACCACCGCCCAGAGGAGGGCGGGTGCGATGAAGATGAGCGCTGGCGAAGAGGTTCGCACATCCCAGAGGGGGTGTGACTGTCCATCTGAACGCTCTTCCTCGGCGCGCCTGTCCGCCAAGCTCTGTGTTTGTTGTTCGCAGGACGCGGGTGTCGTCACCGCAGCCAGAATGCGGCAAGGGCATCGCTATTGCAAGCGGGCTCCAGCGCACCCTTGTCCGCTGGGTCCGCTGCCACGAGGCTGGGGCGGGAGGTCGCGGTACCCCCAGCGGCGAGGCCAGACCAGTCGAGGCAGAGAGTGAGGGTGGTCGCTGGCTTTCCGGGCAGACGGGATCCGTCAAGAAAGCAAGAACCCACGGCGGAGCCGTGGGTTCTTGATCGGCAGTATCGCGATCGGCTGATCAGTTGCCGGCCAGCGGCGCCCACGTGGGGTCGCGGTTGCTGGCGGTGCAAGCGGCGTCGACAGAGCCGAAGCAGTCCTGCAGCGCGGTGTCGCCATCGGCCATCGATTCCTGAGCGGTGGTGGTCATCACCGTCTTGGTGTTGGTGACGATGAAGGTGCGTCGGCCGCTGTCACCGAACTCGTCGGGCCAAGCGACGCAGCACCAGTAGTTCTCGGCATTCTTGATCAGGTCCGAGGCGGTGGACACGGTCGCGTCGCCGATGTCGATGACCATGCCGAACATGTAGCCGGACTTGGTATCGGTGGTTGGCTCGAGGGTCGCTCGGGTGTAGACGGCTTCGTCTTCGAAGGCGGTGTCGATCATGTTGGTGTCGACTTCGGTTGCGGTGTAGGCCGAGGCGGTGCCGGCCATCTGGCCGAGGTAGCCGGCTTCGCCGCTGTTGTCCTCGTCGAGGTCGTTGAAGGCGCTGCCCATGAAGGTGACTTCGCCGCTGTAGACGCCCGAGGAGAGGGAGTTGGCCGCGGCCGACTCGTTGGCGGTGATCTTGTTCTCGAGCAGCGACGGGATCGCGATCGCTGCGATGATGGCGATGATCGCGA
>JBEPXK010000569.1:0-3022 GCA_041641915.1 Planctomycetota bacterium | reverse complement strand
CGGGGAAGGCGGCGAGGTCGTCGGGGTCGTCGAACTCGAGGCGGTCGCGGTGACGCACACCGGTGGCCCGCCCGGCGCGCAGGTCGGCCAGCGCGGTCTCCAGCCGGGAGATCAGCGCGGCGGTGTCCTCGCGCCGGCGGAAGCGTGGCTGGTCGAGCTGTTCGAGGATCGATTCCAGCGCGGCGATGTCGTTGCGCTCGATCGCCTCGCGAGCGGCGTCGAACAGGCGCACGATCTCTCTCGCGCGCCACATCCCGATCAGGGTGGCGAGCGCGTCGCTGTGTTCGAATCCGCCCTTCTCGGCCGAGGCGGCGTGGATGTCGGCGGCGCCGGCGCGTCCGGCGATCAGGTTGGCGACGCAGGCCACGGCGTGTTGGCGTGGTGTGATCTCTTCGCCGGTCATCGCGCGGCTGTAGATCTCGCCGAGTTCCTGCGGTTCGATCTTGGCCCAGGCGAGGTCCATCTGGGCGCCCTGGGGATTCTGGATCTGCAGGCCGCTGCCGGTGACGCCGATCACATCCCAGCGGTCGTGATCGCCCGGCAATGGCGGGGTCACACGTAGTTTGGGCGTGCGCTTGGCGAAGATCTCGGCCAGGGCCGAGACGCGATCGCGCCACAGCCGCAGCTTGAGCGCGAGCGCCTGGCGTTCGGGCGTGCCCTTCGGCATCGAGGCGACCAGGGTTTCGGCGCGGTCGCGGTCGCCGATGTAGAGCAGGCGGTCGAGTTGCATGTCGTGGCGTACCGCGGTGATCAGGTAGCCCTCGGCGGTCCGCTGCCCGGTCGTGGCCGTGTCCTGAGCCTCGACGCTGCGGCGGCCCTTGCCGCTCGGCGGCGTCTGTTCGGCGGCAAGTTCGCTCGCGATGATCGCCTGCTTGCTCTGCAGGAGCTCCTGGGCCTTGGTCCGGTCCTTGGGGTAGCCCCAGACGTTCTGCGGACGGGCGAGCAATTCCTGCGCCTGCGCCAGGGTGGTGTTGCGGTCCAGGACGGTGTCGTAGATCTCCTGCCAGGCCTGCTGGTGGGCCTGGTCGACCCGGGCGATCAGCCGTTCGCGGGCCTGCACATCGCTGACCAGATCGCGCGCCAGGCCTTCGGCCTGGGCGAACCGTTGCTTCGCGATCAGGTCCTCGATCCGGGTGACGGCTTCGGCGGGAGCGGTGGGGGCGTCCGGCTCGGTGTCGCTCGGGGGGCGATCCGGCCCACCCGCGACGTCGACCGGTGCCCGGACCATCAGATCCTGACGCAGGCTGAGCAGGTATTTACGGCCTTCATCATCGACCCCGGCCGCGAGGCCCCGGTTGATGGCCTCCATCGCTTCGCGATAGCGCTCGCGGTCGTCGGGCTTGCTGGCGAAGGCGACATGGGCCTGGCGCGCCTGTTCGATCAGCTCTGCGCCGGCGCGCTGTTGGCCGGGCTCCGGAGCCTCGGGCGTCTGGGGGGGAGCGACCGGTGGTTGCTGTGCCGGCGGCTGCGTGGTGGTTTCGGGCGTGCCGTCCTGGGTCTGCGCGGGGCCGACCGGGGCGCGTGGGCTCGGGGGCGGACGCTTGATGACCTCGTTGTAGATGAAGTAGCCGCCAACGATCAGGACCGCGCCGAGGATGATCAGCACGGCGAGCAGCGGACCGGCGCTGCGCGAACGCGTTGGGGCGTGGTGATGCCCGGTGTGGTGGCCGGTGTGGCCGGGTGTGCCGCGCAGGGTGCGGCGGCCGCCCGGCGGGGTGGCGCTCACGCTGCGACGTTGGTTGCCGGTGGTGGTCTTGCGGGTCGCCGTGGCGGTGCCGGTGAAGGCCTTGCCGCGGCGCAGGGTCTCGTTGCGCAGGGGGGTGTTGCTGCGGGTGCGGCGTCGCTCGCCAGCGGGAATGCCCTGGGTCAGCTTGAGCGTGTTGTGCCGTGCGCCGCCGCCGAAGGCGTCGAGTTGTTCGATCAGGGTGCGGTAATCGGGGAAGCGGTCCTTGCGCTCGACCGCGGTCAGTCGCGCGCAGAAGCTGTCCAATCCACGGCTGATGTCGGCATCGATGCTGCGCAACGCGCGCGCGCCCGAGGCCTTGACCTTGTGCAGGGCTTCGTGGGCGCTGTAACCGGTGACCATGCCCTGTCCTGTGATCATCCGGAACAGCAGCGCACCGAGCATGAACATGTCGGTGCGGGTGTCGACGGGGATCTCGGCGAGCATGTGTTCCGGGGCGAGGTAGTGCTCGGTCGCCGCGCTCGAACCGAGCGACTCGCGCACGATGTAGGCGTGCGGCTTGGCCAGGCCGAGCTCGTCGAGCATGACGTGGCCCTCGGCGTTGATCAGCACCACATCGGGGCGCAGCCATCCGTGGGTCAGGTTGTGCCGCGCCGCGTCCTCGAGTAACAGACAGAGCTGGCGCATGATGGCCATCGCCTGCGGCGCCTGGAGCTTGGTCCGCCGCTGGAGCACGTGACTGAGCGGTTCGAACTCGGGGCAGTCGGCGCACAGCAGCACCGGCGTCTCCGGCAGGCTGCGATCGACGGTGACCAGGGCCACGGCGTTGCGGTGGCGATAGGTGGAGGCCGCCTGCACCGAGCGTTCGAAGATCGGCGTGTAGCCGGGCTGGCGCATGCTCGCCGGGCTGAGGACCAGCGCACGGTGGATCTGACGCGAACGGTGTTCGCGGACACGATACCGCTTGCCCAGCAGGCTGACGTCGAGTTCGGCGATCTGGTCGTACCCGCCCAAGGGGAAGGAGGCTGCGCCGAGCAGGGGGTTGGCGCCGGTCGGGTCGGGCCCGGCGAGCGCGGCCGGGGCGGAATCCGGCAAGGCCTGCATGGCGTAGGACTCGTCGCGGGCCACGTGTTTGGCGTCGTCGCCGAGCGGCACCGCGCCGCTGGGCGTCTGTGAGAGCGCCGGCGCGCCGCGCGACGGCGTGGTCTGGGGCGGCGGGGGCGGAGGGGGCGGGGTGGCGAAGAGCGGGGCCAGCGCGGGGACCTGTCCGGCCCGGGTCCACTCGCCCCTGCCGTTGGACCACACGAGCGTCGCCGCGGTGACCTGACCGGCGGCGAC
>JBEPXK010000568.1:0-3028 GCA_041641915.1 Planctomycetota bacterium | reverse complement strand
CGCCACCGGCTTGGGTCTCGCGTTGGATATCGGCACCACCACCGTGGTCGCCGCGCTGATCGATCGCGGCACTGGCGCGATACTCGCGCACGCCGGGGCCGATAACGCCCAGGCGCGCTTCGCCGACGACGTGCTTGCACGCATCGATCGCTGCGGCCGCGAACCGGACGCGCTGCGGCAGTTGCAGCAGGTCCTGTGCGTGGAGACGCTCCGCCCGCTGATCGCCGCGGTGCTCGCGGAGCGTGATCCGACCGCAGTCAGCCGCGTGAGCGTGGCGGCGAATACCACCATGCTGCATCTCCTCGCCGGCGTCGACCCCACGCCGATGGGCACGGCGCCATTCACGCCCGGCTTCCTCGCGCGCCGCAGCCTGTCGTGCGGCGAACTCGACCTGCCGTTGCCGCCGGCCACGCCGGTGGACCTGTTGCCCGGTGCCGCGGCCTTCGTTGGCGCGGATATCGTCGCCGGGGTGCTGGTCACCGGCATGGATGCGGTGGAGGGGCCGGAGCTGCTGGTCGATGTCGGCACCAACGGCGAGATCGTGTTGCGCCATCGCGGCCGTCTGATGGCTTGCGCCACCGCGGCCGGCCCCGCCTTCGAAGGCGCCGGCCTGCGTTGCGGCACGCGTGCCCGCGCCGGGGCGATCGCCCACCTGGCCTGCCAGCAGGAACCGTTCGCGCTCACATGCGAGCGCATCCCCGGCGCGGCGGATGCACCGTGTCCGGGCCTCTGCGGTAGCGCCTGCATCGATCTGCTGGCCGAAGGCCGGCGCAATGGCCTGCTCACACCGATGGGCCGCTTCGCCGCCGAGCACCCCGCGGTGGTGGAGCGGGACGAGGGCCGGGTGCTGCCGGTGACGGCAGGGGTGGCCTGCACCGAAGCCGATATCGCCGCACTGCTGCAGGCCAAGGCGGCGATCGCGGCCGGTGTCCTCACGTTGCTGGAGCAAGCGGACCTGCAGCCGTGCGATCTGCGCGCGATCCATCTCGCTGGCGGCTTCGGGCTCCACCTCGACCCGGCGGCCGCGGTCGCCTGTGGCCTGTTGCCCGGCTGCGATCCGCGGCGGATCCGGGTGGTCGGCAACACCGCCCTCGCCGGCGCGCGGCGGGATCTGATCGACCCGGCCGCGGCCGATCGCCTCGACGCCATTGCCGCGGCGATGGAGGTGGTCACCCTCAACACCGAACCAGGCTTCGAGCTGTGCTACATCGAGCAGATGCAGCTGCCGGGGTGACGCAGCGCTTCTGTTCGCTGGCGGATCCAGGGTTTTGGGGCTCTGAGGGCCCCGTCAGGGATGGGCCCATGCGCGTGCGCATGGGCCGTGGGCGCGAAGCCCCTGAGTGGTCGCGGCTACGCGACCGCGGCCAGGGCGGCGGCGTAGTCCGGTTCCTCGGCGATCTCGCCCACCAGCTGGCTGTGGACCACCTGGCGGTCGGGGCCGAGCACCAGCACGCAGCGGGCGAGCAGGCCCTTGAGCGGGCCGCTGTCGATCAGCAGGCCGTAGTCGCGCGCGAAGTCGTGGCTGCGGAAAGCGCTGAGGACCTCGACCTTGTCGATGCCGTTGGATTCGCAGAAGCGCCCCTGGGCGAACGGCAGGTCCATCGAGATCCCCAGCACCCGCGTCTTGTCGAGCGCGGTCGCCTTCTCGTTGAAGGCGCGTAGCGACGCGGCGCAGACGCCGGTGTCGAGACTGGGGAAGATGTTGAGGATCAGGTAGTCGTCACCGTAGTCAGCGAGCGCGCGCGGGGCGAGGTCGCCGCCGGTGAGAGTGAAGCCAGGCGCTTTGCTGCCGACGGTCGGCGGTTCGCCGACGGTGCTCAGGGGGTCGCCTTTGAAGGTCACGGTGGCCATGCATTCTCCTCGAAATGGTGCCGGGGATACGCCTCTGATCAGGTGGCGTTTGCGCGCAGTCTGTGCGCAAGCCGGATCCTGACGGCGGGGGGTGGAGGACAAACCGGTGTTACGCCGGGCGAGTGCCATCAACCGGCTGCACCTTAAGCCCTACGCAGGTGGGTCACATGGGAACGAAAAACACGATCACCACGATGAAGAGGATGAACAGGATCAGCAGGACCCAGAACCACCAGGGCAGGAACGCCCGGATGCGGGGCGTGGCCGGGATGATCTCAAACCGGTACCGCCGCGAGAACACCATCGCTGCCGGGCCGGACCACAACACGACCAGGAATATGACGGTGAGCAGAACCCCAAGGACCTGGCCCCAGCCGCCTGCCATCATGGCGCGGATCTGATTGACCAGCGTCAGGGCGCTGAGGATGGTGTACACGATCCTGGCGGCCGGCTGCAATTTGCGCAGTCCGATGCCGGCATAAACGTAGGCGACGCTCACCACCGCGCCGGTCAGGAGGACGCCCAGCAGTGCGGCCTGGCCCGCTCCGATTTCGCGCACGATCTTGTCGAGCTGCACGAAGGTGAAAGCAAGGCCGCCAAAAGCCACGATGCCGCCGATCAGGGTGAGCAGACCGAGCGCCTTGATGTCGGATTCCCGTCGCAAGTGGCTCTGGCGGATCCGCTTGGCATCGTCCTCATCCTCCGGCAGCGGACGCTGGAAGGCGTTGGCGGTCTGCGGCGGTGCGAACACATCGTTCTCGTTCATCGATACTCCCGGCGCAGGGAGCCTGCTGGGTATGCGCGATGGGGCAAGTACCGAGCTCGGCTGAAGTCCTCGCTCCTCGCGGCTGGCTCCGCCGCGAGCCGGGCCGGAACCGACGGTCGCAGAGCGGCGTGCGTGCAGCCGCTGCGGCTCGAGCGGGCCAGCACAAGGCGCGGTCGCCCGCCGCAGCCGGACGGCGAGCCATCGGCCTTTCGCAGCCCGCTATTCGCCGCTCGCTATTCGCCGCTCGCTATTCGCCGCTCGCTATTCGCCGCTCGCTATTCGCAGCCCGCTATTCGCCGCTCGCTATTCGCCGCTCGCTATTCGCGGCTCGCTATTCGCGGCTCGCTATTCGCGGCTCGCTATTCGCGGCTCGCTATTCGCGGCTCGCTATTCGCGGCTCGCTATTCGCGG
>JBEPXK010000567.1:0-3030 GCA_041641915.1 Planctomycetota bacterium | reverse complement strand
CCAACGCACAGACCCGGGCGGAAATCCGCCCGGGTCTGTGCGTTGGTTCGGATCCGGGAACCCGGACCGGCCGGTTCAGCCGAGGATGCCGAGGATGTCGCTCTCGCGCATCAGCAGGTAATCCTCGCCGTCATAGGTGACCTCGGTTCCGGCGTAGCTGGTGAAGACGATGCGATCGCCCTGCTTGACCGTGAAGGCCGAGCGGCTGCCGTCGTCGAGCATCCGGCCGTTGCCGACCGCGAGGACCATGCCCTCCTGCGGCTTGTTCTTGGCCGACTCCGGCAGGAAGATGCCGCCGTCGGTCTCTTCGCTGGCTTCAGCGCGCTTGACCAGGACCTGGTCGCCGAGGGGTTTGATGTTGGTGGCTGCCATGGGTTGTGGTTCTCCCGGACTGGGGTTGATGGAAACCGTGATCGGCGATCACTTCTTGTCGTCGTCGACGACCTCGAAATCGGCATCGCGCACGCCGTCTTCGGCCGATTGCTGGCCGCCGCCGCCCTGCTGGGCACCGGCCTGGGCCTGGGCCTGGGCCTGCTGCTCCTGCGAGGCGGACTCGTAGACCCGCTTGCCGAAGCTCTGGGCCTTCTCGCTCAGCTCCTTGATGCCCGCGTCGATGTCGGCGACGGTCGCGTCGTCCTTCTTGCGCAGCTCTTCGAGCTTGTCGCAGGCGGCCTTGATGTCCGATTCCTCGGAGTCCTGGAGCTTGTCCTTGTTCTCCTCGAGCATTTTGTTGGTCTGGTAGACCAGCTGCTCGGCCTCGTTGCGCTTGGAGACCAGATCGGCGCGCTGCTTGTCCTCCTCCTCGTGCTTCTTGGCCTCGTCGACCATCCGGTTGATCTCGTTCTCGTCGAGGCCGGAGGAGCTCTTGATCGAGATCTTCTGCTCCTTGCCGGTGCCCTTGTCCTTGGCCTTGACCTCGAGGATGCCGTTGGCGTCGATCGAGAAGGTGACCTCGATCTGCGGCATGCCGCGCGGGGCGGGAGGGATGCCTTCGAGGTCGAACTTGCCGAGCAGGCGGTTGTCGGCGGCCATCCGGCGCTCGCCCTGGTAGACCTGGATGGTCACTGCCGGCTGGTTGTCGGCAGCGGTCGAGAAGACCTGCGACTTCGAGGTCGGGATGGTGGTGTTGCGCTCGATCAGCGGGGTCATGATCCCGCCTTCGGTCTCCAGGCCGAGGGTCAGCGGGGTGACGTCGAGCAGCAGCACGTCCTTGACGTCGCCCGAGATGACGCCGCCCTGGATCGCCGCGCCGACCGCGACCACCTCGTCGGGGTTGACGTTCTTCTTCGGATCCTTGCCGAAGATCTCCTTGCAGATGGCCTGGGCGCTGGGCATGCGGGTCGAGCCGCCGACCAGGATGACCTCGTCGATGTCCGCCGGGCTCAGCCCGGCGTCCTTGAGCGCCTTCTGGCAGGGCTCGCGGGTGCGCTCGATCAGGTCGCGGGTGATGTTCTCGAAGGTCGCACGGGTCAGTGTCTGCTGCAGGTGCTTCGGCGTGCCTTCGGACATGGTGATGAACGGCAGGCTGATCTGAGCCTGATTGGTCTGCGACAGCTCCTTCTTGGCCTTCTCGGAGGCTTCCTTGAGCCGCTGCAGCGCCATCGGGTCCTTGCGCAGGTCGATGCTGTCGGAGCGGAGGAATTCCTCGGCCACGTGCTTGATGATCGCTTCGTCGAAATCGTCGCCACCAAGATGGGTGTCGCCGTTGGTCGCCAGTACCTCGACCATGCTCTCGCCGCTCTCGTTGGAGACCTCGAGCACGGAGATGTCGAAGGTGCCGCCGCCAAGGTCGTAGACCGCGATCTTCTCGTTGGTCTTCTTCTCCATGCCGTAGGCCAGCGCCGCGGCGGTGGGCTCATTGATGATCCGGCGGACCTCGAGGCCGGCGATGCGTCCGGCGTCCTTGGTCGCCTGGCGCTGGGAGTCGTTGAAGTAGGCGGGCACGGTGATCACCGCGTCGGTGACCTCTTCGCCGAGGTAGTCCTCGGCCGCCTTCTTCAGGGTCTGAAGGATGATCGCCGAGATCTCGGGCGGGGTGTATTCCTTGCCCTTGATCTCCACCTTGACCAGCTCGCTCGCGCCGCCGGTGATATTGTAGGGGACGATCTTCTCCTCGCCTTCCACCTCGTTGTGGCGGCGGCCCATGAAGCGCTTGATCGAATGGATGGTGTTGTGGGGGTTGGTCACCGCCTGGTTGCGGGCGATCTGGCCCACCAGACGTTCGCCGTTGTCGGTGAAGGCGACCACCGATGGGGTGGTCCGGGCGCCCTCGGCGTTGGTCACGACGGTCGTCTCGCCGCCTTCCATGACGGCGACGCAGCTGTTGGTCGTGCCCAGGTCGATTCCGATGATCTTGCCCATTTGTCTACCTCGCTCTCGGTGCGGATGCACCACGCTGTGTGTTCTCGATGTCAGTTCAGGTCCAGGAGCCGGTTCATCAGCTGGGTGAACGGGCCCAGCTGGACCGGCTTCGGCAACAGGGTCACGGCTCCCGCTTGCGAAGCGGCCACATCGAGGCGGCGATCCGCCCGGGCGCTCATCAACACGCACGGTGTGGTGATCGATCGCTGATGCAGCCGTTCGAGGAGTTCGAAACCGCTGATGTCGGGCATGTCCACGTCGCTGATGATCAGGTCGTGCGGATGACCGCTGAGGATGCCCAGGGCCACGGTGCCGCAGTCGGCCAGGTCGGCGCCGCAGCCGAAGGAACGGATCGCCTCGCCCAGGGATTCCCGGGTCAGGCGGTCATCATCGACAACGAGGACGCAGCGGGTGGTCATGCCACAGAGGGCGAAGCATGAGCCATGCCAATACCGTGTCGGGGCAAAAGCCTTGAAATACCGGACTTGGAGCGGGGTCGGGTCGCACTGGCCGGTAACCGGCTCGGCCCGCCGGGTCATTCTGACACGTCCGGGCGCGCGGTTCTTGGCCCCTTTGACGGGTCCCTCAGAGCTCCAAACCTCGGAACCGCCAGCGAGTGGAGCCCAGCCAGGCTTGGCTGGGCGACCGGCCGACCGAGGGGTGGTTTTC
>JBEPXK010000566.1:0-3031 GCA_041641915.1 Planctomycetota bacterium | reverse complement strand
CCGATCGGGTCCACGCGCCACCCGCCGCTCTCGTCCGCGCCCACGGCCACGTGTTGAGGCCCGACCGCCGCATCGCCCAGATCGAGATCGGCGTCCACGCCGTTGCCCACAAAGACCTCACGCTCCGGGTTGACCGCCAGCCGGGCGCCCGTCCGTGGCCCCTTGATAACGCGCAGGATCATCCCACCGACCTCCTCTGCACTTCGCAGCGAGCCATGCTCGCATCCTGACCCGGCGAATGCAATCCGCAGACCCGCCGGCAACCCCGCCGTAGCCAGCCGCGCTACGTCTCCGTGCTTCACACCCGCCGCCGCTGCCTACACCTCGGGCATGGTCCCGCCCCTCGTCGGCCTGTGCCCGGTCATGCTCACGCCCTTCACCGCCGCGGGCGCCGTCGACCACGCCGCGCTCGATTGCCTGGTCGACTTCTATCTCGACCACGGCGCCACCGCGCTGTTCGCGGTCTGCCAGTCGAGCGAGATCGCCCACCTCGATCCTGGCGAACGCCTCGCCGTGACCCGCCGGGTCATCGCCCGTGCCGCCGGCCGCGTGCCGGTGGTCGCCGGCATCAGCTGGCCGGCGCTGCGCGACGGCATCGCTCCGGGAGCCGAGCTCATCCGGCGCACCCACGATGCCGGCGCAACCGCGGTGGTGCTGCTCGCCAGCCACCTCGCCGCCGCCGAGGAGCCGGAGGAGCGCCTGCGCGAGCGCTGCCTGGCGCTGCTGGGTGCAACCGCCGCCTTGCCGTTGGGTCTCTACGAGTGCCCCGATCCCTACCTGCGCCGGCTCTCACCGGCCCTGGTCGGCGAGCTCGCCCGCACCGGCCGCTTCCACTTCTACAAGGACAACTCCTGCGATCGCGCCGCGATCGCGCCCAAGCTCGCCGCCAGCGCGGATACGCCGCTGCGGCTGTTCAATCCCCACGTCCCGACCGCGCTCGACGGGCTCGACGCCGGCGCGGCCGGCATGTGCCCCTGCGCCGCGAACTGCTATCCCGACCTTTTCGCCACCCTGCTGCGCCTGCACGCCGCCGGCGACCACCGCGCGGTGGCGCTGCATCACCATCTGACCGTGATCGATGCCACCGTCGCCCGCGGCTATCCGCGCAGCGCCAAGCGCTTCCTCCAGCTCGCCGGGGTCGCGCTGACCACCGTCTGTCGCACCGCTGCGCGCGAGCTCGACGCGGACATCGAGGCACGGATGCGCGCCCTGCATGCCCACGTCGCCGAGTTGCGTCTCGCCTTCGCCTGAGCGTTACAAGAACAACAGCAGCGAGAGCGACATCACCGCCATGCCCACGATCAGCCCGGAAATGGTCAGGTGGTGTTTGCCGTAGGTCTCGGCCGAGGGCAGCAGCTCGTCGAGCGAGATGAAGACCATGATCCCTGCCACGCTGCCGAAGAGTACGCCGTAGACCACGTCGTTCATGAACGGCATCAGCACCAGGAATCCCAGCAGCGCGCCGACCGGCTCGGCGAGCCCGGACAGGAAAGACCACAGAAACGCGCTGCGCCGGCGCCCGGTGGCGTAGTAGACCGGCACCGAGACCGCGATGCCTTCGGGCACGTTGTGGATCGCGATCGCGACCGCGATCGCCATGCCGACCGAGGGATCCTGCAGCGCCGCGGTGAAGGTGGCCAGCCCTTCGGGAAAATTGTGGATGGCGATGGCCAGGGCGGTGAACAGCCCCATCCGCAGGAGTTTGCGGTCCTGGACCTCCCGCATCTCGGGGGTCATCTCCTCCACGGTGTGCATCTCGTGCGGGTTCTCGACCGTGGGCACGAAGGCGTCGATGATCCAGATCAGCGCGATCCCGCCAAAGAAGGCGCCGGCCGTGGCCCAGGCGCCCGGCCGCTCGCCGAGCGCCGCGCTCAGGGCCTCGCGCGATTTGACCATGATCTCGACAAACGAGACGTAGAGCATCACCCCGGCCGAGAAGCCGAGCGACACCGCGAGAAAACCGGTGTTGGTCCGCTTGGCGAAGAACGCCAGCGCCGACCCGACCCCGGTCGCCAGCCCGGCGAACAACGTCAGACCGAAGGCGAAGGCGATGGTCCCGGCATCGAAATCCATGCTCACCTCGCTCCAGCCACCCGCGCACGGGTGGGACGGTTCAGCCGACCACCACCCGCACCTGGTTCACGCTGCCCGCCGGCTGCGGCGGGACCACATTGTCTGGTAGTTCCTCGCCATCGAGTTCGACCCGCACAGGACCCTTGCAGATCCCGCGCTTCTTCTCGATCGCGATCTCGTAGCGCGCGCCGCGGAAGTCGCGTCGCATCCGCGCCCAGGTCCACTTGGACGGCAGGCAGGGGTCGATGCGCAGGCCTTCGACCTCAGGCACGACCCCGAGCATCGATTCCCATACGTTCATCAGCGTCCAGCACGCCGTGCCGGTGGCCCAGGAGTGCGAGCCCTCGCCGCCGCGATGGCTCTCGGGACCGTTGATGAACTGGCAGGCGACGTAGGGCTCGATGCAGTAGCGCTCCGCACCGCGCTCGTGGTTCTTGAGCGGGTCCATCTTGCAGAAGATCTCGTAGGCCTTGTCGCCACGCCCGGCGTGACATTCGGCCCAGATCCGCCAGCGCGAGGAATGGCCGAAGATCGAGCCGTTCTCCTTGGTCCCCGGCTGGAACCGGCTGATGATCCCCGCCTTGGGCTCCGGCTTGGCAAACACCGGCCAGAAGGTGCGCGAACCGAGCGGGTCGTCGAGATAGCGGTCGAAGGAGGCGAGGATCTTCTGCGTCCGTTGCGCGTCGGCGACGCCGGAGACGATCGCGAAACTGTTGGGGTTGGCCCAGATCTTGCCGTATTTGGAGCGCTTGGAGCCAAGGATGGTGCCGTCGTCGTGCATCGCGCGCTGGTACCAGTCGCCATCCCAGCCGATCTCGTTGACCCGCTTCTTGAGCGCGGTGAGCCGCCGCCGGGTCCGCTGCAGGCCGGTGCGGTCGCCCATATGCTCCATGCAGGGGTAGAACTGCTCGACGCAGTAGATCGCCCAGCAGGCGAGCATCACCGAATCGCCCTTGTG
>JBEPXK010000565.1:0-3035 GCA_041641915.1 Planctomycetota bacterium | reverse complement strand
AGGCGTTGCGCGCCACGCCCCAGCCGCGCGACCTCCGCGCGGCGTGCGGCCAGGCGCGTGAGCAGGCGCACCAGACCGGCGGGGCGCAGGCGATCCTGCGGCAGCACCACCGCTCCGCCGTGGCGGGCGACCGCGCGCGCGTTGGCCGTCTGATGGTCCTCGGCCGCCCAGGGCAGCGGCACGTAGAGCGCGCCGAGCCCGGCGGCGCAGCATTCGGCGACGGTCGTCGCGCCGGCGCGGCCGAGCACCAGGTCCACGCGTTCGTAGAGCGCGGGCATGTCCTCGCAGAAGCCGAGCACCTCGGCCTCCAGCCCGGCGGTCTGGTAGGCGCCGGCCACGCGCTCGCGATCGGCCTCGCCGGCCAGGTGGACCAGGGTCAGGCCCGGCACGGCAGCCAGGGCGGGCGCGGCGGCGAGCAGCAGGTCGTTCAAGCTGCGCGCGGCGAGGCTGCCGCCCATCACCAGCACCCGCAGGACCGGTGCATCTGCGCGGGACCGCGGGCTCAGCGGCCGGATCGGATTGCCGAGGCAGTGCACCCGCGATCGCGGCAGGTCGCGCGCGGCCTCGGGGAACTGCGTCACCACCGCATCGGCGCGGCGCGCGAGCAGACGGTTGGTCCGACCGGCGCGGGCGTTCTGCTCGAGCACCACCAGCGGCCGACGCAACAACGGTGCAAGCAGGCCGGGGATCAACGCCGCGTAGCCGCCGAGCGCGACCACCACCCGCGGCGGGCGACGGCACAGCTCGCGCCAGCACGCGGCGAGCTGCACCAGGCTGCGCAACAACCACCGCGGATCGCGCGGACGCGGACGCGAGAGACCGAAGGGCAACAGGGCGATCCCGGCTTGCGGCACCAACCGGGCCTCGAGCCGCGCCGGATCGCCGACCCAGCGCAGATCGTGCTCGCCGCGCGCGCGACACGCCGCCGCCACCGCGAGGCCGGGAAACACATGCCCGCCGGTCCCGCCGCCGCAGAACAGGATGCCGGCGGCGGCGCTCACGGCTCGCCCTCGGTGGCGTAGCGCGGAATGCGCCGCGACATCGCCGCACCGATGCGGGTGGTCCCCACCCGCGGCAGGGCGTCGGTCTCGGGGCAGGCGCGGGCCACGGCGTCGAGGATGCCGACGACCAACAGGCTGACGACCAGCGAGGTGCCGCCATAGCTGACGAAGGGCAGCGTCAGCCCCTTGGTCGGAATCAGACCGGTAACGACCATCATGTTGGCGAAGGCCTGCATCCCCAGCAGCACCGTCGCGCCGACCGCGAGCAGACGCTGGTGGCGGTCGCTGGTCCGCGCAGCGATGGCCATACCGATGAGCACCAGCAGCAGGAAGGCCAACGCGCAGCCGACCGAACCCCAGAAACCGAGCTCTTCACCGATGACCGCGAAGACGAAATCGGTGTGGTCCTCGGGCACGAAACCGTTCTTGCTGTACTGGCCGGTGCCCAGGCCCATGCCGGTCTCGCCGCCGCTGCCCATCGCGGTCAGGCCGTTGCGTAGCTGATAGGCTTCGGCATTGCCCGGGTCGAGCGGGTCGCGGGCGAAGGCCATCACCCGATCGAAGCGGTAGCCTTCCTTGAACACCCCGATGTAGAGCCCCATCGGCAGGCAACAGATGCCGAGCACCGTGCTGTAGATCCAGTTGGCGCCGGAGTAGACCCACATCACCCACATCACGCCGGCGAGGATGACCACCGAGCCGAGGTCGCGGGTGCGGAACACCAGCACCGCCAGGATGCCGAAGGCGAGCAGCGGCAGTAGAACCCCGTTCCAGGTCACCCGCACCCGTTCCTCGACCTTCACCAGGTACCAGGCCATGACCACGATCAAGGCCACCTTGGCCAGTTCGGCCGGCTGGATCATGATCGGGCCGAGGTCGATCCACCGCGTCGCCCCGTTGCGCGCCGCGCCGAGATGCGGGGTCAGGGCGAGCACCAACGGCACGCCGATGGCCAGCGCGGCGACCAGCCAGGTCCGGCGCAGGAAACCGGGGCCGAGCGAGCCGAGGGTCAGCGCGAGGGCGGTCCCGATGCCGAAGGCCGCGAGCTGGCGCACCAGAAAGGCAGTCGCACCGGTGCGCTCAGCGCTGAAGGCGGTGGTCGAGGCGATCATCACCAGTCCCAGGCCGCACAGGCCGAGGACCAGACTCCAGAGCAGGAACCGCAAGACGCCGATGGGAATCATGCCGTCACCTCAGCCGTAGGGTCGCCAGGGCGAGCAGAGCGGTGACCGCGGCGACGATCCAGAATCGCTGCACGATCTTGGTCTCCGGCCAGCCCTTGTACTGGAAGTGATGATGGAGCGGCGCGCAGAGGAACAGGCGCTTGCCGCCGGTGGCACGGAACACCGAGACCTGCAACAGCACCGAGAAACCCTCGAGGAAGAAGATGAAGCCGACCAGCAGGATCAGCACCTCCTGCTTGCAGCACATGGCCACCACCGCCAGCACGCCGCCGAGGCTCTGCGAGCCGGTGTCGCCCATGAACACCTCCGCCGGATGCGAGTTGAACCACAGGAAACCGAGGCAGCCGCCGGCGAGGCCGGCGCAGAACACGGCCACGTCCTGACAACCCGGGACATAGAAGATGCCGAGGTAGTGCGCGGCGACGAAGTGGCTGGCGAGGTAGGCGATGACCATGAAGGCGAGGCTGGCGATGAGCATCACCCCCGAGGACAGTCCATCCATGCCGTCGGTGAAGTTGACCGAGTTCGAGCAGGCGAAGGTCATCACCAGGGTCCAGACCACGATGCCGATGCCGATGTACGGCGCCTCGGCGGCGGCGAGCAACGGCAGGGTGATCCGATGCGGCGTATCCACCGGTCCGCTCGAACGCCAGATCCAGCCGGTGGCCTCCTGCTTGGCGAAGACCTCGGGGATGATGCTCGCGGCGTCGATGAAATAGAACCACAGCCCGCAGGCCAGACCGAGCGCGAGCTGCAGCACCAACTTGCTGGTCTTGCTCATCCCCTGGGCGCCGCGAAAGACCTTGGTCCGGTCGTCGACGTAGCCGAGCAGGCCGAAGGCGACCAGCGT
>JBEPXK010000564.1:0-3038 GCA_041641915.1 Planctomycetota bacterium | reverse complement strand
CACACCCACAACGGGAGGCGTCGTATGATCGATCAATGGCTGAAGTTTTGGCGTCAGTGGATGTGCTGGTGGCTACCAGGCGGAGACGAACCGGAGAAGGACAAGCCGGCCCAGGATCAAAACCAGCAAACAACAAGTACGCCATCCGAAACCGAGGCAGCCGACGTGGACGCGGCCGCGACCTGGCGATCGGCCCCCGGGGAGCCCGCGGTAGCGAAGCCGCAGCCGGATGATCTCACCGCGATCCGGGGGATCGGTCCGGCGATTGCCCGCAAGCTCGATGCTCTGGGCGTCCGGAGCTTCTCGGACTTGGCGAAGGCGGATCCAGGGGATCTTGCCGCAAAGATCGCCAGCCGGCCGGTGACGGCGTCTCGCGTGCAGGAATGGGTCACCGAGGCCAAGAAGCGGTCTTCGTGAAGCCCGACATCCGGGTGTCAAGAAACGAAACCATCGACAATACGGTCTTGGTTCTTTAGGTCGCGGGCGACAACAATAGAGCTCACCACGTTTTCAGGACCGACAACACCATGGCCGACCAAACAGACGTCGACACTTTCGCCGATACGAACCTCATCGAGCTGACCGCGGGGGTCGTCCAGTCGTACCTCAACAACAACCAGATGCAGCCGGATCAGGTGCCGCAACTGATGCAGCAGGTCCACGACAAGTTCACCCAGCTGCGAGGCGGGACCGCCGATGGGGTGGCATCGAGCCCCGCAGAGGCTACCGGCCCGCAGCACGAGCCGCCGGTCAAGCCGAAGAACAGCGTCCGCAAGAACGAGGTCGTCTGCCTTGAGTGCGGCAAGACCTACAAGACCCTGAAGCGGCATCTCCGGACCGAGCACGGTCTGGAAGAAGCGGATTACAAAGCCCGCTGGGACCTGCCGGCCTCCATGAAGCTCGTAGCGAAGAGTTACAGCGAGCAGCGCTCGCAGATGGCCAAGGACCTTGGGCTGGGTGAGAAGTCAGCTGGCCGCGGCCGCGGCCGCAAGAAGAGCTAGACCTCAAAAAGACGCCCCGGCGCGAGGGGGCGGCGCGCCGGGGCGACGGTCACGGGGATGCCGGCGGGGCAATGACCGGCAGGGCACCGTGACGGACAGGGAGGCAAAGGGAGGCGAGATGTCAGCGCCGACCGGTGACCCGGAAGTACGCCTGCTCGAGCTGGCTCGGCGTCCAATCCTCGTGACGGCACCTCCGTTTCTGGGCTCCTGACGGCGATCTCCCGTCGCCGCCGTCTGTTTATGGGGATGGCATCGCGCTCGGCGCAGGGCGTGTGGCGGCCGTCACACGTAACGCGGTCGTGAACAGACCCAACCGGCAACCGCCGAGCCCGGCGCTTCAGCCGGACCGGTCGTTCACGACGTCGTCCAGCTCCTCCTCGCTCACGCGCATGTACTGCATTGCGTAGCTCGCGTTCCGGTGGCCGAGCTGGCGTTGGACCGCGGCCACGTTGCCCGTTTTCTGGACGACGTGCCGCCCCATCGCGTGCCGGGCCGCGTGCGGCGACTTGCCGGCGACGTCCGCCTTCTGCGCGACCTCGTTCCAGGCCCGGTTCACGGCCACGGGGCTCAGGCGGCCGGAGCTACGTGCGTTGTCGGCCGCCGGCAGCAAAAGGGCCGGCGACTGGAGCGCCTGCGCATCCGCCGCGCGTTCATGCGCGACGTAGTCCTGCACCGCGCGCAGGCCCTCCCGGGAGATCTTGTAAGTGTGCTGGGCGCCGCCCTTCTCGCACACGGTGATCCGGGCGCGATGCCCGTTTCACTTCATGACGCGCAGCTTGTTCACGATGGCGCGCAGCCCGTTCAGCAGATGACGCGCAGGCTTTTCAGGTGATCGCGCGCAGTTTCTTCACGAAGGCGCGCAGCCGTTAGGGTGTGCATCGGCACCATGGTCAGGCTTGCAAAACTGTTTTCAATCCGCTCGTTAGCACGCCGATCGGCACCGTGACCCCTTGCTGATCCACAGTCTGGCGAGAAGTTCGCCGCTCGAATTGGTGAGCCCTGAGAATCCTGGTCCTCCACCCAGCCTTTGGTGATGGAAGCTCGGGTGCGTAACTATCGGAGGCTGAGAAGATCGATCGCCGAGACGACCTCAAGCGCGATCATGGTGTCGGTATGGTGCAGCACCCTGTCGTGTGCGGGTCCGAGGGTTTTGCCCGTGAGTCTCATAGCGATCCGTTCAGGTGCGCCTGACAGAACCGCCTCTACGAAGGTCGCGCGCAGCCCCTCGACCGTGACTCCTTCGTTCTTCAGGCCCGCGGCATCGAGTACACCATCGTTCCAGACCCTCGCATACTTGCGCGGCTCGAAGAGACGCCCCTCGCCGACGGCGGCCTTCCGCTCCTCGACCCAACCGAGGAACCCCATGGCGATCAGTGCCGGATGCACGGGAACCATCCGGTTGCCGGCACCGGTCCGGCTGCCGTTGTGCAGGTCGATGTGCCAGATGCCGTGGTGGCGACGGATGTCCGTGGTCAGGAGCGTCATTGCCTCGCCGCTGCCCACGCCGGCGAACGGCTTCAGGACGCCGAACCAGAAGCGCCCGTCACGGCAGAGGTAGTTGCCGGGCCGGGTGATGTGCCTGCTGTCCTCGCAGCCCCGGAAGATCGGAGCCCGTCCGAGCCGTGCCAGCTGGTCCTCCGAGAACGGCGTGATCCGGGATGCACCGGCAGTAGCCTTTGACCGCTTCGGCACCTCCAAGGTCGCGGCCGGGTTGTTCCGGTCGGGCTGGGACCCGACGACGGCCGCAAAGAATTCGCGCAGGTGACCGACGTCCTTGGCGATGGTGGCGGGCGTGAGCAACGCCCGGGCGCCCTTGTTCGATCGCATCGTCTGGAGCGTGCCCGCAAAGCGCTCAAGGTCCTGGATCGTCAGCGCGCTCGGCGCCCGGTCGCCAACGACCTCGATCAGACGTCCGAGAGCCTTCCGGTACGACGCTGATGTGCCGGCAGTGAATCCGCGCGCTTCGAGGAACGGTTCGACGAGCAGGCTGATCGGCAGGTCGGCGCCCCCGAACAGCGGCATCGGGAGCCCCTCGCC
>JBEPXK010000563.1:0-3052 GCA_041641915.1 Planctomycetota bacterium | reverse complement strand
ACGGCAATGTCGTGGGATGGGGTGCCGACGGCTATGGCCAGGCGACTGTGCCTGCCGATATCGGTCACGTGGTCCAATTGGCAGTTGGCGCGTCTTTCTCCCTGGCCCTTGGCCGCGATGGTGAGGTTCGGTATTGGGGTCAGCCTTCGGGTCCGGTGTCTCGTTTGCCGGGCGATCTCGTCGATGTAGTGGCAATTGCAGCGGGACGAGATCACGCACTCGCTCTCAAGCGCGATGGCACTGTGGTAAGCTGGGGGAATGATCGCCATTTCCCGTCCGACTTGACAGGGATCACCGCGATCGCAGCAGGTGCCGCTATTTCAATTGCCATGACCAATGACCATGAGGTGGTCTGCTGGGGTGAGAATTGTGATGCGATGCCTCATGCAGACCTGCCCGCGCGAGCGATCGCTGCCGGTGAATATGTCATCGCAGTGAGAGGAAATGCATTTGCCATCGACGCTGTCAGCGGAAGGCAGGCGTTCGTGCTGCAGCCGAGTGACGATGGCCTGGCTGTGGATGTGGTGACGGGGGAGTTGGCGCCTGACTACGAGGAGCGAAACAACTACAGTATAATAGTCACGGCGAGCGTTGAGAATGGGCCAACTGGAGTAGGTGTTTTCGGTTGTGCTATCACGAACGCCATGGAATTCGACCTGGTCGATGGTGATCCAGCGTTGGACCAGGTGTTGGAGGGGGCTCCGCCAGAAACCCTTGTAGGTATCACCGTGGAACCAGAGATGGCAACTTCTGGTGAGGTGGCCTTCAGCCTCATGCCATCACGGGTTATTGCCTCCTGGCACAGTGGGCCATTGATGCAGCCTTCGCCGGCTGACGACCTGGATGCTCCGATCGTCATCGCCGCGGGCGGTGGGAATGCGGCAGCCTTGCAGGCAGACGGCGAACTGCGGATCTGGGACCAATCCGGCGATCTGTCTGCGATTCCACCAGGGGCAGCAGGGGCTGTCGATGTCGCACTTGGCAGATCGCATGCGCTGGTGCTACGGCACGATGGATCTGTTTACGCATGGGGTGACAACTCCGCTGGACAGTGCATCGTCCCCGCCGGTTTGCCTCCTGTGCAGGCGGTTGCCGCTGGTGGATGGACCAGCGCCGCCCTGGATTTAGCGGGTCAGGTGCATGTATGGGGCCTCCTCGGGCCATGCCCTGTCGGAGCACCGGCGAAGGTTGTATCTGTCAGCGTGGGCGATCATCACGCGTTGGCCGTAGTGGATGAGGGGGAGGGCGAACCGGGGTTTGTTGTAGCTTGGGGTGAGGATTGGTATGGGGAAACGGTGGTGCCCGAAGACCTTGGGCCGGTCGTGGCTGTAGCGGCTGGGGGGAACCACTCGCTGGCGCTCACCACAACGGGCCAGGTCCGTGCATGGGGTGATAATGCGCAGGGCCAGTGTGACGTGCCGCCGGGCCTCGATTCGGTGGTGGGGATTGCAGCCAATGACGGTAGCTGCTTTGCCCTTCTTGCCGATGGCACGTGGGCGGCGTGGGGCCAAACGACCATCCAGGCAGGAGAGCGTGGTCCGATACGTTCTCTAGCGGTCAATAGCAATCAGGTCATTACCTTGGCTGGCAGCGATCCGAGACTGGCCATCGACTCCTCAACCGGTGTCATCAGCACGACTGCGGAGTTGGACCATGAAGAGTTTCCGCAGGTGGTAGCGATTGTCGAAGCTGACGACGGTCGCGGCCAAGCCCGAGCGAGATTCACTGTCGGAGTCGGCGATAGGGATGAGCCGTTGTTGAACATGAGTGATATCGACCAGGCCGCCAATGCGATAGCGGAGAATGCCGCTCCTGGAAGCCTTGTCGGAATAACAGTCCGGGCATACGACCCAGAAGGTCAGGCGATTACCTACAGCTTGAGCGATGACGCCGGCGGCAGATTCGCCATCAACCCCCTCAGCGGCGAGGTTTTTGTTAAGGGACGCCTCGACCACGAAACGGCCCCCGCGTTGGCCATTACTATCAACGCCAGTTGTGGAGTGGGAGGGCTCGAACTCGCCGGCATCATCGCCGTGCTCGACGTCGCCGAAGCGGTGGGGCCGATCAGCGATGTTGACCCGCTTGCCGAAAGGATCGCGGAGGATGCGGCGATCGGGACCGCGGTTGGATTCACCGCCCGGGCGGTCGATCCCGATGGCGGGGCGGTGAGCTACGCCCTGGGCGGGGATCGGGTGTGGAGTTGGGGTTCGACGACCGCGGTGCCGGCGATGAGCGCGGGCTGGGTGGCGGCTGCCGCGGGTCTGGATTTCTCCGTCGCGTTGACCGGTGGCGGGCGCGTGCATGCCTGGGGGCGCAATGATAATGGCCAGGCCACGGTGCCGACGGGCCTGGCTGAGGTGATCGCCATCGCCGCCGGCCACCATCACGCGCTCGCGCTGCGCGCCGACGGCAGCGTTTGCGCTTGGGGCTCGGATGCCCGCGGGCAGGCGAGCGTGCCGGCGGATCTGGGTCAGGTGGTTGCCATCGCTGCCGGCGCCTGGCACTCGGTGGCGTTGCAGGTTGACGGCACGATCCGCGCCTGGGGGGCGGACGACTTCCTCCAGGTCAGCGGCTGCGATGGCAACGGTGTCTTCACGCAGGTGGCGGCGGGGAGCATGCACACCCTGGCGCTCGATGCGGATGGCGGGGTCCACGCCTGGGGCCAGACGGCGCACGGGCAGTGTGCGGTGCCGGCGGATCTGCCACCGGCGATCGCGCTCGCGGCCGGGTCGCTGCATTCGCTGGCTCTGCACGCCGATGGCAGCCTTAGCGCCTGGGGCTGGAATGCGGATGGGCAGTGCGCGGTGCCGGCGGTGAGCGATGCGGTGGCGATCGCCGCCGGCGATCGCCATTCGTTGGCCTTGCGTGTTGGTGGAAGCGTGACCCGCTGGGGAGCAGGCGATCAGCAACAGCTCTCCCTGCCTGCCGGCATGCGCCTGGTGACCGCGGTGGCAGCCGGCGCGACGCATTCGGTGGCGCTCAGCAGCGGCGGGGGCTGTTTCGCGATCGATGCGCAGACCGGCGAGCTCACGCTCGCGGCGCCGCTCGATCG
>JBEPXK010000562.1:0-3061 GCA_041641915.1 Planctomycetota bacterium | reverse complement strand
TGGATGCCAGCCTGCAACCCTTCGTCCAGGCTGGCTTCGCCCGCCTCGGCGTGCTCGCCGCCGGTGCGCCCACCGCGTTCACCGGCGCCGGGACGGGCTTCGCCCCGGCCGAGGGCGCGGGCTTCTTCCGCCTGGCCACCACTCCCGGCCCGTGGCGCCTGCTCGGCGGCATCCGGCTCGGCGACGCCTGCCACCCCACCCGCTGCGCCGATCCCGCCGCGCTGCGCCGCTGCCTCGACGGGCTGTGGGAACTGCTGCCCGAACCGGACCTGATCATTCCGCACGCCACCGGCACCCGCGTCGGCGATGCCTATGAATGGGAGGGCCTGCAGGCAGGACCGTGGCGCGCCGCGCATTTGGCACCACTCAAACCGCTGATCGGACACTGCCTCGGAGCCAGCGGCGCGGTCGAGCTGGCGGCTGCGCTGGAATCGAGCAGTCGACGAATTTGGAAGATCAGCCTGGGCTTCGGTGGCCATATCGCCGGCGTGGCAGTGGAACGCAACGATTCCATGCAGATCTGAGCGCGCGCGGTCGCGTTTCTGCGACAGGCCCGGGGCTTTTCTTTTGCCTGGGCGCGCCAGGGCCGTACATCTTTGCCCCGCCACGGCCGGGGGCCATAGCGCCCGCCGGCCGCCGGTGACGCCCGGATCTCCAGGGCGCACGACTCCGGGCTCGGCCCGGACCGCGAGCCCTGCCCGCCCGCCGGCAGCAGCCCCGAAGGACCACCATGCGCGACGTGATCGGCCTCCCGCCCGCCCAGGGACTCTACGACCCCGCGAACGAACACGATGCCTGCGGCGTCGGATTCATCGCCAACATCGATGGAGCCCGCAGCCATCAGACCATCCGCGACGGCATCGATATCCTCTGCCGCCTGACCCACCGCGGTGCGGTCAGCGCCGACCCGCGCGACGGCGACGGCGCCGGCATCACCATCCAGATCCCCGATGCCTACTACCGCGAGGTGGTCGACTTCCCCCTGCCCCCGGCCGGCGCCTACGCCACCGGCCTGGTCTTCCTGCCGCGCAACGAGCAGGCCCGCGACGCCTGTCAGACCGCGCTCGAACAGGCGGTCACCGCCGCGGGGATGGAGCTGCTTGGTTGGCGCGACGTGCCGACCCGCAACGAGGGCATCGGCCGCTGCGCGCGGTCGGCCGAACCGCTGGTGCGCCAGGTGTTCATCGCCCAGGGCACCGCGCTCGCCCGTCGCTTCGATCTGATGCTCTATCTCGCCCGCCGCCGGGCCGAGAACGCGATCGCGGCCGACAAGCGCAACCAGGGCGAATATTTCTACGTCAACTCGCTCAACTCGCGCACCGTGCTCTACAAGGGCATGCTGCTTTCCGAGCAGCTCGATGAGTACTACCCCGACCTCTCTGACCACCGGGTGACCTCGGCCGTGGCGCTGGTCCACCAACGCTACTCGACCAACACATTCCCCACCTGGGAGTTGGCCCAGCCCTTCCGCTACCTCTGCCACAACGGCGAGATCAACACCCTGCGCGGCAACATCAACCGCATGCGCGCCCGCCAGGCGGTCTTCGCCCACAGCGAACTCGAACACAACGTCGCCGACCTCTCGCCGGTGATCTTCGACGAAGGCGCCTCCGACACCGCCTGCCTCGACAACTGCCTCGAACTACTGGTCGCCACCGGTTACGACCTCGACCACGCCCTGGCGATGATGATCCCCGAGGCCTACGTCAACAACGAGGAGATTCCGCAGCCAGTCCAGGACTTCTACCGCTACCACGCCTGCCTGATGGAGCAGTGGGACGGTCCGGCCTGCATCGCCGGCTTCGACGGTCGCCAGGTGGTCGCCACCCTCGATCGCAACGGCCTGCGCCCGGCCCGGTTCTGGGTCACGCTCGAACGCAACGTGGTCTTCGCCTCCGAAGCCGGCGTGCTCGACATCGACCCCGCGCGCATCGTGCGCAAGGGCCGCCTCGGCCCGGGCATGATGCTCAAGATCGATCTCGAACGCGGCGCGTTCGAAGAGAACGACGTCATCAAGCGAAGACTGGCCGAAGCCCAGCCCTACGGCCGCTACCTCGACGAACACATGCTCCACTGGGGCGATCTGCCGACCGCCGCGGCGCCGGCGATCGCCAACGACGCCGAGCTGCTCCAGCGTCAGCAGGTCTTCGGCTACACCAGCGAAGACAAGAAGTTCATCATCGGTCCGATGTGCGTCCAGGGCGCCGAGCCGATCCACTCGATGGGCGCCGACACGCCGCACGCAGTGCTCTCCAAGCGACCCAAGCTGCTCTACTGGTATTTCAAGCAGTGCTTCGCCCAGGTCACCAACCCGGCGATCGACCCGATCCGCGAGGAACTGGTCATGTCGCTGCGGATGTACCTCGGCTCCGCGCGCAATCTGCTCCAGCCGGTGCCCGAAGCCTGCCACATGCTCGAGGTCGACAATCCGATCCTCAGCAACGAGGAGGTGGCGGTCCTGATCAAGGCCGACGTCGACGGCGTGCGCGGCTGCCAGCTCGACATCACCTATCCCGCCGGCAGCGGCGAAGCCGGGCTCGAGGCGCGACTCGATGAGCTTTTCGCCGAGGCCGAGGCCCGGGTCGACGCCGGGCGCAACATCCTCGTGCTCAGCGATCGCACCATCGCCACGCAGCGCGCGCCGATCCCCACGCTGCTCGCCACCAGCGCCATCCACCAGCACCTGATCCGCGTCGGCAAGCGCACCCAGTGCTCGCTGGTGGTCCAATCCGGCGAACCGCGCGAGGTCCACCACTACGCCCTGCTGTTCGGCTACGGCGCGGTGGCCATCAACCCCTACATGGCCTTCGAGACGATCCAGGAGATGGTCACCAGCGGCCAGATCGCGCTGATCGCCGGCAACGACGAACACGACCGCGATGTCGACGCGGTCCAGTTCTACACCAAGAATTACATCAAGGCGGTGCACAAGGGGCTGAAGAAGATCCTGTCCAAGATGGGCAATTCGACGCTGCAGAGCTACGCCGCGGCACAGATCTTCGAGGCGGTGGGCATTGCCACCCCGGTGATCGAACGCCACTTCCCCGGCACCCGCAGCCAG
>JBEPXK010000561.1:0-3072 GCA_041641915.1 Planctomycetota bacterium | reverse complement strand
TGCGCTTGCTCCTCGCTTCGCTGCGGGGCTGCGCTTGCGCTGCGTCGGCCCGGTGGCCCCACCGGGGCCACCTATCGCTGCGCGATGCCGCCTCCGCCCCCCACGGCCTCCTCGGCGGCGCGCTGACGCGCGCAAGGCTGGTATCAGCTTGGTAGCACTCTGCTGGAGCCCTGAGGGACCCGTGCACTCAGGGGCTTCGCCCCTACGGTCCATTCGCAAGCGAATGGACCTGCCCCTCTGGCTTTGTCGGGATGCCCATGGATCGGCATCGCCGATCCATCGGTGGGCGGATCGGCGGCGCCAATTCCATCCACCCACCATCCCTCGCTCGCCAGCCCCATCGCTCGCGATGGGGCCCGAAAAAGGCGGGTGCAAGAGCGGAATCGGCCCGAATCGCGCATGAAAACAGGGATTCTGACCGCTTGTGGCGGCGAAAAGATCTAGACACGCGAAAAGGACCTGTAAAAGAGGCCCTTTACATCGCCACTTTCACCCCCTACTCCACTGGAGACATCCATGGCGAAGAAGCCTTCAAGCCTGCTGAAGAAGCCGAAGAGCACCGACAAGGGCTACACCAAGAGCCAGATGCTGGCCCATCTGGTCGAAGCGGTGAACAACCGCGGCGTCGGCGAGATCAACAAGAAGCAGGCCCAGGCCTGTGTCGAAGAACTCGTCAACCTCATGCTCAACTACGCCCCCGTCGGTGCGAACCTGCCCGGCCTCGGCAAGTTGGTGCTGAAGAAGACCCCCCGCCGGCCCGCGCGTATGGGCCGCAACCCCGCCACCGGCGAAGAGATCAAGATCGCGGCCAAGCCGGCCGGCAAGAAGCTGGTCTTCCGCGTCAACAAGGCGGCCAAGCTGGCCACCGGCGTGGTCAAGGAATAGAACCGCCTCCGTTCCCGCGCTCCGGGCAACGGAGCGCCGCATGCAGCCCCCGTGGTCTTCCACGGGGGCTGTCCCGTACCAGGAGCCACGCGTGAGCGCCACCGTCAGCGAACTCGAACACCATCTCGACGAACTGCTCGAACCCGACCGTTTCCGCGACCATTGCGCCAACGGTCTCCAGGTCGAAGGCGGTCCCACCGTCGATCGCATCGCCACCGCCGCCACCGCCAGTCTCGCCGCCTGCCACGCGGCGCGCGAGGCCGGGGCCGGGGCGTTGCTGGTCCACCATGGGATCATCTGGGGCGGCGCCGCGCGCATCCATGGCGTCCTGCGCAATCGGCTCGCGGTGCTGCTCGCCTCCGGCTGCAACCTGCTCGCGTATCATCTACCGCTCGATGCCCACCCCTCGCTCGGCAACAACGCGCTCGCGCTCGCCCGCCTGGGCGCCCGGCGCGAAGGTGCCTTCGCCGAGCACGGCGGCACCGCGATCGGCTACCATGGCTGTTTCGCCGAGCCCATCGATCTCGCCGATTTGCGCCAACGCTGCGAGCAGCTGTTCGACCACCCTGCGTTGCACTGCCCCGGCGGACCGGATCGGATCGAGCGCATCGGCGTGGTCACTGGCGGCGGCGCGGGCGATCTCGGCGCGGCGGCGGCGGCCGGCTGCCACGCGCTGATCACCGGCGAGGCGAGCGAACCGGCCTGGCACGAGGCGCGCGAACTCGGCTGCCACCTCCTGGCCTGCGGCCACTACGCGACCGAGGATCTGGCGATCCACGAGCTCGGCGCGCGCCTGGCCGAGACCTTCCAGCTCGCGCACGTCGCCATCGCCGGCGACAATCCCATCTGAGCCGTCATATCCCCGCTGAAACCGACGCCCGTCGGAAGCACGACGCGACAGCGAGGCCGCCTGGGCGCAGGGCGTAGCAGATAACGGCCGCAGCCGGCATACCCCAACCGTGGCCGCGAGCAGCCCAGGTGACAAGCGGGCCCGGTCCCCTGGGCTGAATGAGCCATCTGGGCGCGTTCCGGTTGTTTCCCCCCATAGCGGCCCACCATGGGTGGCATGCCCCAGCCGGTGATCGAGGTGCAGGACCTGAACAAGGCCTTCGGTGAGAACCGGGTGCTCGACCGGATCTCATTCACCGTCGCTCCCGGCGAGACGCTGGTCGTCCTCGGCCGCTCCGGTACCGGCAAGAGCGTGCTGCTCAAGAATCTCATCGGCCTGCTCGAGCCTGACGGCGGTCAGGCGCTGATTTTCGGGCGCAACCTCGCCGCGATGAGCGAGCGCCGCCGCCTGCGCGAACGCCGACGCATCGGCTACGTGTTCCAGGGCGCGGCGCTGTTCGATTCGCTCTCGGTGTTCGAGAACGTCGGCTTTCCGCTGCTCGAAGCCCGGATGCCGATCGAGAAGGTCCGGCGGCGGGTGGAGAGCCGGCTGCAGATGGTCGGCCTGGCCCACACCATCGATCAGCTGCCGGCCGAGCTCTCGGGTGGCATGCGCAAACGCGTGGCGCTGGCCCGGGCCCTGGTCGATCTGCCCGACGTGGTGCTGTACGACGAGCCGACCACCGGTCTCGACCCGCTGACCACCGACGTGATCAACCAGATCATCCTCCGCTTGCAGTCGACCTTCCAGACCACCTCGGTAGTGGTCACGCACGACATCCACAGCGCCTTTACCATCGCCGATCGGATCATCATGCTCGACCAGGGGCGGATCATCGCCGAAGGACCACCCGAGGAGATCCGCCAGAATCGTCAGCCCTGGGTGCAGCATTTCGTGCAGGGCAACGCGCTGGAGAGCGAATCGATCGACAGCGGCATGTTCACCATCGGCACCTCGACCCGTCTGGTGCGTCCGCCAATCCAGGTCGCGGGGCGCGAGTCGGGCAACTTCCCCGCCCCCGAGACCGCCGCACCTCCGCGGCCACCCTCCGGCCGCATGCCGGGTATGACCAGCGGCAGCGTACGCCTGGGGGCGATCCGCAATCGCGGCCGGCGGCTGCGCAAGGAGCAGACGCGAGACAACGACGCCCGCTCAGACGCCGACCCGAAGGATCATCGCTGACAAAGCCAGAACGGTGGTGGTCTGGCTCCAGCAGAGACGAACAATTGAGGCTTCTATCAGAGGGGGCGCTGCCCCCTCGCGCCTCCGGCGCACACCCCCCCCCGCCGCGGTCGGGG
>JBEPXK010000560.1:0-3089 GCA_041641915.1 Planctomycetota bacterium | reverse complement strand
CCATTTTCGCAGAAAATCACCCCTCGGTCGGCCGGTCGCCCAGCCAAGCCAGGCTGGGCTCCACTCGCTGGCGGTGCCGAGGCTTGGAGCTCTGAGGGACCCATCTTTCGTGAGCTCTCCTTCAGAGGGGGCGCTGCCCCTCGCGCGCTCACGCGCACCCCAGCGGTGCTTGCTCCTCGCTTCGCTGCGGGGCTGCGCTTGCGCTGCGTCGGCCCGGTGGCCCCACCGGGGCCACCTATCGCTGCGCGATGCCGCCTCGTTGTTTTGCGCGGCTGCAGGCCTGTGAGGTGCCAGAGCTCCTATCAACGTGCTTGCCCTGATCTCATCGCGGCGCAACGATGGTCGCATGCACCTGCGCTCCACGCTCCTGTTGTTGCTGCTGGTGCAGGCTCCCCTCCCCGGCGCGCTGAGCCGGCAGCAACGCGCCGCGGCTGATCGCCAGGCTCTCGCCGCACCGGCCATTCCGGAACAGCCGTTGCGACCCTTCGCCGGCGACCTCGCGCGCAGCCTGATCATGCTCGCGCCGATCCCGGCCGAAGAGCTCGCCGCGGCGGCGGAGGCAGAGCTCGCCGCGCTGGTGCATGCACATCCGCGCCGCGACCTGCCCGAGGCGCTGGCCCGGCGCTTCGCCGGCCTGGTCGCCGCGCTCCCGCCGCGCGACGGCGACCCCCGCTGGCGCCTCGAACTGCTCAGCGCCCAAACACCGCGCCTGGGCACCACCGGCGCGGGAATCATCTACTGCACCAGCGGCATGCTCGCGCGCCACGTCCAAACCCCCGCGCTGCTGGACCTGCTGCTTGCGCGCCAGATCGGCCATGTCCGCCTCGGCCACGTCCGCCGTTCGCGCCAGGCCGACCGGCTGGCCGCGGTGCTCGAGCCGGACGGCGATGCCGCGCTCTGGCGTCACGCGCTCGGCGCCGGGGTGCGCGCCAGCACCCGCTGGGCGCGCTACGCCTACGGCCCGGTGATCGAACGCGAAGCGGATTATTTCGCGTGCCAGCTCGCCGCGCTATGCGGCCGTGAGCCAGAGGCCCTGCTCGACCATCTGCGCAGCCGCCAGAGCGAAGACGCCGAGGCCCGGCAGCGGCTGCGCTGGCTGCTGTGCATCCGCCGCGGCCGGGTGGACGAGGGCGGCGCCCTCGGCCTGCGGCGCTTCGATCCGGCAACAGGAGCCACCACGCCGGCCGGCGCAAACGCCGCCGACGACGGCCCGGCGATTATCGCCATCCACGGCCTCGAGGGCGGCCCGGACACCGTCGGACCGCTGTTGACGCATCTGGCCGGCAAGGAGGGCTTCAGCCCGACCGCGCTCTACGCTTTCATCTGGCCCAACGACGACAGCCTCGAGCGCGCCGCCACCTTCCTCGGGCGCGAGCTCGCGCGCCACGGCCTGCGCGACTCGCAGATCGCCTTCGTCGCCCACAGCGCCGGCGGTCTGGTGCTGCGTTGGCACCTCGCCCACACCGGCGCCACCTGTCGACAGGCGATCTTCGCCGGCACCCCGCACGGCGGCTCGCAACTGGCGCGCCAGGCCGGGTGGCTCGAGCTGCTCCAGTTCGTCGGCGATCGCCAGGGCGGTCTCGAACGCGCCATGGGCGCGACCCTGTACGACGGGCGCGGTCAGATCCGCCACGACCTGCAACCGGGCAGCCTGTTCCTCGCCCGTCTCGACGCCGCGGTCGAGCGCGACTTTCCCGCGCGGGTGCTGCGAGGCCGCGCCCTGAGCCGGACCCGGGCCCTCGCCCTGCGCCTGAGTCTGGGTCTCGTGCGCGAGGCGCTCGCCAAGCGTCTCGACGCCATGCCCGCAGCGCCCGCAGCCCAGCACCTGGCGCGTCAGGCCCTGGAGGCGCTGCGCCTACCGCCCGAACTGCTCCGCGGCGATGGGGCGGTCAGCCTCGATGCGGCCACCCACCCCAACGCCCGTCGCACCCGCACGCTCGAACACACGCACGTGGAGTTGATCCGCCATCCCCAGGCCCTGACGCAGATCGCCGATTGGCTCGCTACGCCGCCGTAGTGGCAAAAGCCAGACGCAAACACCTCCGGTGCATCTGTCGCGATTCGAACACCATCCTGGCGCACTTGTGAATTATTGAAATCACGGCCAACCCCTGACCGGTTCAGCGGTAGATCCTTGCAGTCCCAGCCCGCGCCGTCGGCCCAAGACGATGAAGCCGAACGCCGGGATCGCTTCGCTGGAGGTCTCATGTCGCGCTCGTCCGCCAACCACGTCCAGGTGCCTCTTCCCCGCTTGCGTCGGTCGTTGCTGCTCCTGCTGTGGTCCCCGCTGATCCTCGTCGCCGCCGAACCGGCCGCGAGCCACGCGCGCCTGATCGAACGGCTGCGCGCGCAGCACGCCGGTGACGAACTCCACGAAGAGCTACGGCTGACCCTGCAGGACGCGGTCCGGTTCCACGGCAACCGGATCCGTCGCTTCGTCGACAAGAGCGGCATCTACAATCGCAACCTCCATCTCTTGCTGCGACGGCAGACGGGAGCGTGGGCAGAGCACACGGTGGTCGATCTCGGGCCCAAACTCAGCGAGCGTTTCGTGCTCCATGGCATCGCCACCGACGGCCTCACCCTCGCTCCCGACCGGCTCCACGGCCGGATCGCGCTGACCAGCTCGCGGCGCGAGTTCCGCAAGGACATGCACGGCGCGATCGTCTACCACCACATTCCCCCGACCCAGATCCCGGTGCCCGAATGGCGTCTCGGCGGCGCGCATCGCAGCCGTCCTTTCACCCAGCGCTACCAGGTCGATGTCGACCTGGGACAGCCCACCGGCTGGAGCCTGCGGCTGCACCTGCCGCGCGGCATCCGCCTGCCGGGCAGGACGCAGAGCGATGCGCAACTGCGCGAGCGCGCCGAGCATCTCGCCACCGCCAAGATCGAACAAAAGCGCGGCCAGGGTAATGAGGACCTGCGCGTCGGCGATGCTTTCTGGCAGAAATACCGTGACGAGCAATTTGCCCAGCTGCGTCGTGATCGTGAGCGGTTGATCGCCCACCGGTTCCGCGCGGTCACGCTCAGCGCGCTCTGGAACGACGAAGGCGTGATCAGCGCGTGGGCCGACGCACCGGAGTACA
>JBEPXK010000559.1:0-3090 GCA_041641915.1 Planctomycetota bacterium | reverse complement strand
GCTTCGCGGGCATTTCCGGCGGTCGCTTCGCTCCCATTTTTGCCGGAAAGCAGGGCTCTGTCGGTCGATGGGGGCCGGCCCGGCCCCCATGGCCCCCTCGGCGGCGCGCATGCGCGCGCGAGGCTATGTTCGGCGGGGCGTGTGGCCTCCTGGCGGCCTACTATCGGAGAAGACCACCCCTCTGTCGGCCGGTCGCCCTACGAAAAGGCGTTGCGTTTTTCAGAGGGCGCGGTGCCCCCTCGCGCCTTCGGCGCATCCCCGACGGCCTCTGTCGCTCCGCGTCGGCTGCGTTGGCGAGTCCTGTTCAGATGTGATCGGCTGGGCTTCGGCCAGGGATGGCCTCATTCGTCCTCGTCGAGACCGTGGACGGTCTTTTCCCAGTAGTGGGGCCGCACGACCATCTGCCACAAGCCTTTCCAGGCGCCGATGCTGATCAGTACCCAGTAGAACGGTGTGAGCATGGCCGGCAGCATCAGCCCGCGCTGCCCGCGCCGGGCGCCGTAGACGAGATTGATGAATACGAACAGCAGATTGGCGGCCAGCAGGGTGACCGAGGTCCAGAAGAAGACGATGCTCAGGCTCGACCACAGCGGGTCCTGATCGGGGCCGCTGAAGTACATCTGCCAGCTCAACCGATCGTGGGCACTCACGGCATCGCCGCGGCTGGTGAGCAGTTCGATCAGGCCGTAGCCGTGGCCCATGTCGACCGCCAGCAGCACCAGGTAGGCGAACAAGCCGATCCACAACGGCACGTTGAGTATGGCCAGGCCGCCGACGCCGAAGATGGACACGAAGAACGCGAAAGTGCCCCAGGGACCGAGCCGCCGCACCAGCTGGGCCGGGCGCCGGCACCAGACGAAATGGGTGATCAGATAGCCCTTGAGCCAACGGCTGCGCTGACGGATCCAGTTGCCGAGGCGCGAGTTGGCCTCTTCCCAGGTGATGCTATCGAGCACCTCGGTGCGATAGCCGGCCATGTACAGACGGATGCCCAGGTCGCAGTCCTCGGTGACGTTGAACGGGTCCCAGCCGTCGAGCTCATGCAGGACCCGGGTCCGGAAGTGGTTGGAGGTCCCGCCGAGCGGGATCGGACCGCCGAGGCGGACCAGGCCGGGGAGGTAGCGGCGGAACCACACGTTGTACTCGAGCGCGAACCAGCGGGTGAGCAGGTTCTGGGCGTGATTGTGATAGGCGAGCTGGGCCTGGAGACAGGCCACCGGGCCCTTGCGGCGGAAGGCGCGCTCGAGCAGCACGCCGTAGGCCGCCAGGCCGAGGCCGACGAGCACCAGCACCGCGGAGGCCGTGACACCGGGAAACACGTCGGCCCACCGGGTCAGCAGCGGCGCGAGCATCAACAGCGCGCCGAGCGTCGTGAACAGCCATCCCAGCGCCCGTCCGGAGCTGCCGCCCGCGCTGGTATGCTCTTCGAGCTGGCGATAGGCGAGCACCGCCTGCTTGAGCTGATCGGGCTCTGGCCGGTCCTCGGCATCGTAGATCACCAGGAATTCGCCACGCGCGCGGCGCAGACCATGGTTGCAGGCCCGCGGCTTGGTCTTGGGGTTGGCGTCGGGGACGATCACCGCCTCGACGTGCCCCGGCAGGCCGGCGGCGCGGACCGCCGCGACGGTGTCCGGATCGTCGGCTTCGAGCATCAGTTTGACGTCGAGCTTCTCCGGTGGGTAGTCGAGCTCGCGAATGCTGCGCAGGATCTTCTCGGCCACCGCGGTCTCGCGGTAGAGCGGCACGAGGATGGTGTAGACCGGCCATCCCTCGTCGGGTTCGTGCAGATCGTCCACGTGCAGCCCGTGAACCCGCCCTGCGACCCCGAGGGCGAAGAGCCGGAACACGATCGCGCCGAGGTAGATCAGGCAGATCAGCCCGGTGATCGCGCACAGCGCGATGAGGTGGTCGCGGGTGGCGAGATAGAGCAGGATCACCAGCGGCATCACCAGCAGCGGCTCGTGAGCCGCGGCGATGCCGTGCGGCCGGCGCAGGCGACCGAGCACCGCGGTCACCAGACCGCCGAGCGCCATGCCGACCACCGTCGCCTCGACCCGCCCGAGCAGGGTATGCAAGACGAAGACCGGCGAACCCATCGCGGCCCAATCGGGCGGGGGTAAGGGCGTACCCACGATCCGGTTGCCGATGACACCACCGGCCACGGTGCCGAGCAGCCCGATCGCCAGCCAGCTCCAGCTGAAGACGCGGAAGGCACAGACCGCGAGGTTGGTGTCGAGGTATTCCTGGACCAGGGGATCGCCGCCGGACGGACCGGCTGGCAGGGTGACGATCTCGCCGCTTTGGCTCGCGTTCGTGTCACTCATCGTTGGAATTCATACCCTGGCGCTCCGAAACGTTGGCGGTCGACCCGTCGCCCCCCTGCCCACGGGGCGCGTCACCCTAGCCCCGGTCCCCCGTATAACAACTGCCGCACAACCGGATCGACCGACCGTCCCGGCGCGTCATCCGCCGCTCATCGCCGTGGCGTCAGACCGACAGGCACTCTGGGCCCAGCCCGGCGGGAGGAAAGACGGTAACCTGTCGCGAATCCCCACGCGCGTGCTCGAGCTCCAAGCGCCAGCAATCCTCCGTCACGAAGGCCTCCGCGACCCGTTCCGGCCATTCGATGCAGGCGATCGCCGTTTCCGCCAGATCGTGATAGCCGATGTCCCACAGGTCCGCGCCCGTGTGCAGACGATACGCGTCGACGTGGACCACCGGCGGATCGGTCTGGTACCAATGCAACAACGCAAAAGTGGGGCTGGCGACCTGGTCCGGCGATCCGCCGAGAGCGGCGACCAGGTGGCGGACGAAGGTGGTCTTGCCGCTGCCCAGTTGCCCGGCGAGCAGCAGCACCGATCCCGTGGCCAGGCGCGGCGCGATCGCATCCGCCAGCGCGGCGGTTGCGGCCTGACCGGTGAGCAAGCGACGGAGCATCGCGGCATGGTCGCGCCCGTGCCCCCGTGGCAAGCGCGAGCCGGCGGGAAAGTCCTTCACCTTGCGGCCACGGTCTGACAATCCCGCCTACGCATGACGGCGCAGGGAGACGCCCGGTCGCTGGACCGGGGGCCGAAGGAGTAACGCTCTCAG
>JBEPXK010000558.1:0-3105 GCA_041641915.1 Planctomycetota bacterium | reverse complement strand
CGATGGGGCTGGCGAGCGAGGGATGGTGGGCGGATAGAATCGGCGTAGCCGATCCGCCCACCCATGGATCGGCGATGCCGATCCATGGGAATCCCGACAAAGCCAGAGGGGTAGGTCCATTCGCTTGTGAATGGACCGTAGGGGCGAAGCCCCTGAGTAGTTACTGGCGCAGAAAATACCCCTCGGTCGGCGGTGAGCTTCATCGACGGCGTGCACACCTTCCTGCCCGTGCCCGCCGCCAACCCCCACCGGGTGGGGCGGGTCAGCGCCGATTGACCCACTTGCATGCGCGGCCGATAGTCTGCGCCATGCCCATCCGCATCGACACCGGCGTGCCCGCGGGCAACGCGATCGTTCACGCCTTCGACGGGCGCAGCCTGACATTCGCGCCCGACCTGCGTGACACCACCCAGCCCTGGTTCTACTGGCAGTTCCGCGCTCGCGGTTGTGCCGGTCATAGTCTGCATGTGACCTGTCTGGCCGCCAACTGCCTCACCGAGCGCGGGGCGGCGTTGAGCGTCGATGGGGGGAGGAGCTGGGCTTGGATCGAGGATTACGATCCGGCGAGCGCGGCTTTCACCCTCACCGCTGGCGAACACGATCACCTGCGGCTGTGCCTGGCCATGCCCTATACCCGGCGTGACCTCGATCGGTGGTTGGCCGCGAACGCGCAGCACCCCGACCTGCGGGTCCATGGGTTGTGCCGTACCGCGCAGCATCGCGCGCTTCCCTGGCTCGAACTCGGGCGTCATGACGGCGGCGAGTGCGCGCAGGTGGTGCTCAGCGCGCGGCACCACTGCTGCGAGATGATGGCCAGCTGGGTGCTCGAGGGCCTGATGGATGCGGTGCTCGCCGACGCGGCCACCGGCCGCGCGCTGCGCGCGGGGCTGCGGTTGCTGGTCGTCCCCCTGGTCGATGGCGACGGGGTCGAGGCGGGCGATCAGGGCAAGAGTCGTCATCCCCACGACCACAACCGGGATTATTACGAACAGGCCCGCTATCCGGAGACGCGGGCGCTGATGGAACTGGTCACCGCGACCTGCGACACGCGTTTCCGCCTCGCGCTCGATCTGCACTGCCCCTGGATCCGCGGCGGCAACAATCATCACATCTACATCGTCGGCAGCCGTGACCCGGGCAACGCCGAGCGCCAGGCCGCCTTCGCCCGTGTACTCGAAGCCGGCCGCGTCGGTCCGTTGCCCTACCGCGCCGCGGAGACCCTGGCCTTCGGCAAGGACTGGAACACCACCCCGGCTCTCGCCCCGGGCATGACCTGTGCCGGTTGGATGCTCACCCGCGCTCCGGAACGGGTCACCAGCGCGACCATCGAGATCCCCTACGCGGTGGCCGGCGGCGTGACGGTCGATCCCCGCACCGCCCGCGCCTTCGGCGCCGACCTCGCTGCGGCGATGGCCGAGTTCTTGTTGTAGGGGAGGGGAGCAGGGTGGTTCCCGTCTTCGCCCTCGTCTCGACCCGCATCCGCCCTCGCGAGTTGATGTACGGCCAGGGCCAGCCAGCAGCCCGAGCTGCGGCCTTCACCCAAAGCTACCGCAATCGCAGCGCGCGGATCCGCCCCTGCAGACGTCGGCCGGCGAGGTAGACCAGCCAGTGGGTACCATCCTGCTCAACGACGACCGGGTCGGCGGCGCGGCCGGCGTCCGGGCCCGTGTCCTGTGGCAGGTGGAGCGGGCGCGGGGTGCCCGCCTGGCGCAGGTCCGGGTCGACGGGGGTGGCGTAGATGCCGCCGCGGACGTCGAAGCGGCGTGGATCGCCGACGAAGCGATCGATGTGGTGGAGGACCGTGCAGGATCCGTCCGCGACGTGGAGCCACGGACCCGAGGCGGCCATGCCGAGGTCGTTCGGCGGCACGATCAGCGGGCTGGGATCGACGTGCCAGCTGCGGGCGTCATCCGAGCGTGCGACCCAGATCGCGCGGATGGTCTCGGCCCGGCCCATGAACAGCATGGTGTATTTTTCGCGCATGGCCGGATGGAGCCGGGGGAATACCCGCGCGTAGGAGCGTTCTTGCAGCTGCGGTGGGTGCTGCGGGCCGATAGCCACCCCGGCGTAGGTGAAGGTGAGCCCGTCGCCGGAGGTGGCGAGGTGGGTGGTGTCGTTCTCGCCGTGGTAGAAGAGGTGGAGCGAATCGTCGAGCCAGACCGCGTGCGGCGAGGCGACGTGGCTGACCTGGTGGTGCGGCGGCCAGTCGGGGACGATCAGCGGGTTGCCGGAATGCTCGCGCCAGGGGCCGCGGATATCGTCGGCCAGGGCGAGGCCGATGCCGCCCGGGGCCTCGTGCGGCGAGTAGTACAGGTACCAGCGCGCCAGCGCCGCGGCACCGAACCGCGCGCCGGAGACGATGCTGGGGAAGATCCACTCGCCGGTGGGATCCCAGTGCAGGGCGCCGGCGCCGAGCAGTTCGTGCGCGTCGTGCGGATCGACGCTGGCGGTGGACGGATCCATGCTCGTTCCCTCCGCGACCCGCAGCGCGCTGCGATCGGTCGCGCCGCGAGCCTGCGGCGCCGCCGGCCCGGGACAAGGCGCTGGGCACGGTTCCCTGGGCGCCGACCCTGGAGGCGAGAGCCGAAAACGGGGCGGCGCCCGATGATGGCGGTCTGCTCGGGGGTCGTCGCGGCGTTCAGCGCCCGATGCAGTAGAGCGCCATGCGCGTGCGCACGTACATCCGATCGCCGTGGAACACCGGCGAGGAGCCGTAGGTGTCGGCCCAGCTGCCGTGGGCCTTGGGCAGATCGACGTAGGGCAGCAGGCCCTGCTTGACCGCCCGCTCGGCGCGTGCGCGCAGCTCCTTCTTGTACTTCTCGCCTTCCGGATCGCGCTTGCCATCGGGTTTGCGCAGGGTGCCGCCGCCGACCCGCTGGTAGGAGATACCGCCGTTGGTGGGCTGGAGCGCGACCACGTGGCCCTCGTTGCCGCGGAAGTGTACGAAGAGGTTGCCGGCGATCGCGGGCGAAGCGTAACCACCGCCCTTGAACCCTTGTGGGCCACCGTCGGCGAGCATCTTGCCGGTCTGGCCATCGGCGGCGCGCAGCTGATTGTCGAACAGGATGCCGCCGGCGGTGAGCATGCTGCCGCCGGTGGTGCCGA
>JBEPXK010000557.1:0-3128 GCA_041641915.1 Planctomycetota bacterium | reverse complement strand
CGCCCCGGTCGGTCCCGGTTTCGCGGCGGGGTTCGGCCCGTCGTCGAGCACGAAGCGCTCGACCAGGCCCTGGAGCCGTTGCGCCTGGGCGCTGAGCTCTTCTGACGAGGCGGCCATTTCCTCGGCGGAGGCGCTGTTCTCTTCGGTCACTGCGCTGATGCCCTCGATCGCCTCGGACACCTGCTTGGCCGTCTTGGCCTGGCCATCGGCCCCGGCGGTGATCTCCGCCATCCCCTGCGAGGTGCGCTCGATCCCGGCGAGAATCTCCTGCAACGCGCTGCCGACCTGTTCGCTCAGCTTGGAACCCTCCTCGACGCGACTGCCGCTCTCCGCGATCAACGCGCCGATCTCCTCGGCCGCCTGCCCGGCACGCTCGGCCAGCTTGCGCACCTCCTCGGCGACAACCGCGAAACCGAGCCCGTGTTCGCCGGCGCTGGCGGCTTCGATCGCCGCGTTGAGCGCGAGCAGATTGGTCTGGTTGGCGATCTGTCCGATGACGCCGATGATCCGGGTCATCTGCGAGGAAGAGTCGCGGATCAGTTCCATCCCGCTGACCGAACGCTCCACCGCCTGACCGCCGCCTTCGGCCGAGCGGCTGGTCGACGAGGCGATCTCGCTCGATTCCCGCGCGTTGCGCGCCACCTGTTCGACCACCGTCGAAAGCTCCTGGATGCTGGCGGAGATCTCTTCGACCGAACTCGCCTGATTCTGGGCCCCGGTCGAAACGTTCTGCGCGCTGGCCGAGAGCTCCTCGCTCGCTGCCGCGGTCTGGTCGCTGGCTTCCCGGATCTGCGCGATGATCCCGTGCAGGGTCTCGGCCATCTGATTGAGGGTTGCGGCCATCTCGCCGATCTCGTCACGCGCGTTGACATCCACCCGCGCGGTCAGGTCGCCGGCGGCGACCCGCCCGAGACCGGCGACCATCCGCCGTACCGGCCGGGTGATCATCCGGGTCAGCCACACCGCGACGCCGATACCCAGGACGGCAGCCACGGCGAGGCCGATGAACATGGTGATATTGGCCAGCTCCAGGCCGCTGACGGCGTCGTTGGCCAGATCCTGGGTCTCGGCGATCCCCGCATCGGCCATGCCCGCCGCCGCCGCGGTCATGCGCTCGCCGGCGGCGTCGCGCTCGCCCGCCACGTTGATCAGCGCCTGCCAATCACGGCCGAAACGCTCCATGCCCGCGGCGTAGCCCTTGCTGGCGGCCTCCATCTGACCAAGGCGTTCACGGTCGACCGCCAGCCGGGTGATCGCGCGCAGGTCGGCGAAGCCCGCGGCCATCGCCGGGAAATTATCGCTTGCCGCCACGAGCAGGGCGGGGTCGCGCAGCGCCTGGGCTTTGAAGGTGTTGACGCGGGTATCGTTGACCAGGGAAAGCACGGCATTACCGAGACGGACCTTGTCGACCCGTTCGCGGATGTCGGTCTGGAACTGCGCCAGCTGACTGGCATGCAGCGCGTCCGCGCTCTGCACGTAACGCCCGGCCGCGGCGTCCATGCTCTGACGCAGCCGCGCCGCTTCGGCGCCGGCGCCGGCGTCGAGCGCGAAGGCGCGCATCGCCGCGGCGTAATCCGTCCGCGCCGCGTCGAGCGCGTCGAGCTGGGCGAGATCCTCAGACCTGGTGCAGATCGCGCGCAGCTCGGTGCTGCGCACCGCCGCCGCCTCCAGCCCTGCGACCGCCTCCTGCATCGCCGCCGGATCGGCATCGAGCTGCGCCTTGAAATTACCGACACGAGCACGGGTGCCGGCGGCGACCAGCTCCTGGACCAGTTCGAGCTTGGTCACCCGATCGGCGATATCCGCGTCGAGCCTGCGCTGCTGGCCGTTGAGAAACGCGGTGGCGTTCGCGAGGAAGGATGCGGCGTTGGCATCGAGCGTGTCGCGGGCCGCGTCGACCCCCTCCTGCAGCGCCACGGTGCGTTCGACCAGGCCGCGGTAGGTCGCGTCGGCCTCGGCGGCCGCGTCGAGATGGCCGCCGAACTGCTCGAGCACCACCGCGCGCGCATCCAACGCGTGACCGCGCTCGAGCACTTCGGCGATGCCGGCGAAGGCGTTGCGTCCTTCGCGCAGGTAGTCCTCCGCGCCGGTCAGCCCGTAGCCTCGCATGGCATACATCGCCTCGCCGACCCTGGTGGCGAGCTCATAGGCGATATCGACCTCCGGGACGTATTCGTTCGCCATGTCGCGGGCGCCGCCAGCGGCGCGCGACATGTTCGCCACCGCGACGAGGCCCAGCGCTGCGGTGATGGCGATGAGCACGGCAAAGCCGGTTCCGATCTTCATTCCGAGTTTCATGATGGATCCCCTTGTCGCTGTAATTGTTGATATGGATGATTATCAGACCGCGCCTGGTGCGTCATCGGCCTCCAACGCGCCACGCGCTTCGGCTCCGAGCACCTGCTCGATATCGAGCAGAAGCACCATGCGCTCGGCGAGCTTGGCGATGCCAACGCGATGCTCGCCAGCCAGTCCGGCGATGGTCGCTGGCGGGTCCTGGATGTCGCCGCGCGGGATCCGCATGACCTGGCTGACCGCGTCGACGATCAATCCGATGATCCGTCCGCCAAAACGGACGACGACGATCCGGGTCTGGTCGTCGAACGGCGCGGCCGCAAGCGCAAAGCGCCGCCGCAGGTCGAGCACCGGAATGACATTGCCGCGGAGGTTGATGACCCCTTCGACATAGTCGGGCATCTGTGGCACCGCGGTGATGCCCTCGACAAGAATGATCTCCTTGACGGTGGTGATCTCGATCGCGTACTCCTCGGCTCCGAGACGGAAGCTGACCACCTGGAGGTAGTCCTGCATCGATCGCGCCAGCCGGGTCTGTTGCACGGGTGTATCGGTCATGGTCTGGTTCCTTCCGTGAGCATGGCAGGCAGCGGCAGGCACAGCACGGACACCGGCTCGGGACATCCGCGACCAACACGCAGTTCAAGATGGCCGCCGTGCAGGGCCGCGACCAGTTGCACGAATTCCAGGCCGACGCTGCGATGGCGCAGCGCCGGCTGATCGCCATCGCGCGGCTGCGCCGCGGCGACGCTGATCGCCGCGCTCTGCGCGCTGAGGCTCAACTCCACCAGCGCACCGACACCCGATGCCGGCCCCTCCGGACCGGCATCGCC
>JBEPXK010000556.1:0-3136 GCA_041641915.1 Planctomycetota bacterium | reverse complement strand
GGAGGACCTATGAATGACTCGCGAGATGAGGTTATTGAAGCCCTCGAGTCGCCCAGTGGTGATTTTGTGACGGCAATAATTGTCCAGCGACAACTACGGTGACCGCCTGACGACAATTACGGTGGCCGGTGGTGGCCGGTAATTGTCGTCGGAAAGTCATCGTTTGTTCGCTTGCTTTGCCTGCCTGCGGCGGTGGCTTTCGCCGGTCATTTCGATGATGGCGGCATGGTGGACGAGGCGGTCGATGGCGGCTACGGTCATGGCCTTGTCCTGGAAGAGGGCCTCCCATTGACCGAAGGGTTGGTTGCTGGTGATGATCAGGGAGCGCCGTTCGTAGGCCTGGGCGATGAGTTCGAAGAGAACATCGGTCTCGTGCTGGTCCTTGCGGGCGTAGCCGATGTCGTCGAGGACGACAACGTCGTAGCGGTCGAGCTTGGCGAGCACATCGGGCAGGCGCAGGTCGCGTCGGGCGGCCTGGAGATGTTGGAGCAGGTCGGTGACGCGCCAGAATCGGGCGCGATGGCCGTGGACGATGAGTTCATCGGCGATGGCGGAGGCGAGATGGGTCTTGCCGACACCGTGGGGGCCGAAGATGAGCAGGTTGTGCCCTTGGCTGACCCAGTCGCCACCGTTCGCGAGCTGCTGGATGCGCGCCCTGTTGACGCCCGTGGCGAGGGCGACATCGAAGGTCTGCAGGGTTTTGCCGGCGGGCAGACCGGCCTCCTGGCGACGCCTGTGGATGCGTCGGGTCTCGCGTTCCTGGAGCTCGTGCTCGCACAGGGCGGCGAGAAAGCGGGTGTGGCTCCAATCGTTGCTGGCGGCGGTCTCGGCCAGGTCGCGCCAGAGGCGACGAATGGTCGGCAGCCGCAGGCTGGTGAGCAGATCGCCGAGAACGGCGTCGGATGGGGCATTCATGAGGCCTCCTTGTTGGGATCGTGACTCCACGACATGCACAGGAGTTGGTCGTAGAGGCTGGGATCGGGAATGATGACGAGAATGGGCGGCGGGTCGCCGGTATGCGGTGGCAGGAAGCGTTCGCGCAGGGCCTCCAGGTCGGGCAGGGCATCGGCGGCACGCAGGGCCTCCAGTTCGGCGCCCAGTTCCGCCTCGCAGCAGGCTCGATGCGCCAGCAGCAGCAGGCCGAGATAGGTGCGCGAGGCGGTGCGCTCGTCGTACGCGTGCACCAGCGCCTCCCAGGTGGCCCGCCAGGTCGGTCCGGGGTGGAGGTCGTCGCGATAGGCCAGTCGCGGAAAGGCGCCGGGCTTGCGCACCAACGACTCGATGACGTGATGATAATTGACGATCCGTTGACGCTGATTGCCCTGACGCGCCGTACGCGGCAGCACCGCCACCCGCTCGCCCTGCCAGAAGCATTCGAGGCGATCGTCGTAGATCAGCACCCGCAAGCGCTGGCCGACGAGCCGCTCATCGACCGTGTAGAGCACCTTGTTGACCACGATGGTCGCGTGGCTCGTCACCCGCACGTCCACCGTCCGCGCCAGCGAGGCCGCAGAGGGCATGACCTCGGGCAGCGCCTTGAGCGCCGCCCGCTCCGCAGCCAGTCGCTCGGGATCGAGGCGATCGTTACGCTTCGCCACCTGCCCGGCGATCCAGCTGCGGTAGGCGTCAAGGTCGGTAAAATCACGACTGCCACGCAGCCGCAAGGCCTGATCGAGATCCCGCTTCAGATGGCCGTGCGGGCTCTCGACGGCGCCGTTCTCATGGCTGACCCCTGGGTTGTTGCGGGTCGGCTGCATGCCCAGATCCGCACACAACTGCCGGTAGGCCCGCGTCTGGTCATCGGCGGCATCGCGCTCCAGATTGCGGAACGCCGCTGACAGGCTGTCGGTGCGATGCACCCGCGGCACGCCACCGAGCGCCGTGACCGCATGGCGCAACCCCGACCCCAGGGCCGTAAAGCTCTCGCCGCCGAGGACCACCTCCGCATGGTGCCAGCCGCTGTAGCCGAGGCGGAAATGATACAGCAGATGCGCCAACGGCTCACCGGACACCGTCACCTCCAGCGTGGACGCGTGGGTGAAATCGCTGTAGCCGATACGCCCCGGCTCCTCACGCTGCGGAAACATCACTTCACGGTGCGGACCATGCTTGACCCGCCATGCCGCCAGGCGCCGCTGAATGGTTCGCAGCAGACGGTCGGGAAATGCCCCCGGATGGGCGTCCTGAAGAAACTCCAGCACCGACTTGGCCTGCAACTGCCCGCCCTCACGACGCAGCAGCGGCTCCACCTCGCTCGCCCAGACCGCCTCCAACGGATCGGCGCGGGTCCGCCAATGCCGTTTCGCCGGTTCCGCGATGCGGCCTCCGCGACCATCAAGCCGGCGGGCCGAACGTTCGCTGATACCAGCCTTCGCCGCCGCCCCGGCCTGCCCCAGCCCCTCGCGATGTGCCATATACAGCTCCGCCTGCTGCACGGTGATCCGTCGACCCGGCATGACTCCCCCTCCTGTGAGGGTGAAATCATCCCCGCTGCGCCTGACCGGGTAGTTGTCGTCAGCCGCGGCGACCGGCCACCGTAATTGTCGTCAGGCGGTCACCGTAGTTGTCGCTGGACACTCCACGGCCGGATCACTGCGCATGGCCCTGGGTAGCCTCTTATACCCGCCCCAGATCATCACCACCGACGATGCAACTTCTCAGCAGGTGATCCGGTCCCACGTGGCACACCTACGACGACCTCACGGACAAAGGCCCGAGATCTGGGACAAGCCCACCTGGGATCTGGTACAGCGACTGATACTGGCGAGAGCCTGGGGGTGAGCTGGTGACGAAACAAGGATTGAGGAGCTGGTCTGCAGCACTGCCACCGGCTCGCTGGCACCGGGCTTATGACCCTGCAGTTGCCCTGGATGGTATGTGGACCCTACGCAAGGCACCCGGCTGTGGAAAGAGACGGCACTACCTCATCGATCGAGACCGAGCCGGGTGGCCAGGGCGTCGAGATAGCGCTCGGGCGCCTCGATGTGCGGCAAGTGTCCAACACCGTTGAACTCGACCAGAGTCGCATCGGGGATCCGGTCTGCGGTGCGTTTGCCTAGTTCGGTATAATCGCCCATGCGCTGGGCGAGTTTCCCGTCGACTAACCCTCGACCGATAGCCGTGCGATCACGCAGAC
>JBEPXK010000555.1:0-3152 GCA_041641915.1 Planctomycetota bacterium | reverse complement strand
GTCTGACGCTCTACATCGATGGCGTCGCGAGCACGCCGACGGCCAACGAAGGCCCCGTGAGCGGTACCATCAGCGAATTGACCACCCTGATCGTCGGTCGCGGTCCCAAGGACGCCTCCGGCGGCTGGTCCGGGATGATCGATGACGTGCGGATCTACGACCATGCCCTCGACGGCGATGACATCGCCGCGGTCATGAACGGTGGCGGCGGCACGACCTACGCCTGGGATTTCGACGCCGACGGCCAGGTCGACGCGAGCACCCGCAACTCCGAGCACACCTTCCCCGCCGACGGCGTGTACGTCGTCTCCTGTACGGTCACCGACCTGCTCGGTAGTTCCGTCACTGAGACGATCGACGTGATCGTCGGCGTGCGCGCCATCATCATGGACCTGCTGCTGGACTGGACCTGGGAGTGCACGCCCACCGCCGCGAGCGAGAGCGAAGGCGCCCAGACCCAGACCTTCGCCGGACTACCGGTGACCGGCGACCACAGCCTGCGGTTGGTGCCCGCGATCGACGGCTGAGCGGCCTACCTGACGCTGGTGTTCGACCGGCGCGATGGCGCCAGTGGTCACCGGCGCAGCCCCGTCGGCACCGCCCAGCGGTTGACGCACGCTATCAGCGCAGCGCGAAGCGTTCCCACGGCTGGTGATCGGGATTGGGTGTCGGTAGTTGCGCGCCGATCGACTCGCGCCAGGCGACCAGGCGTTCGTGCATGGTGGCGACCCGCTCGGGGCAGTCGCTGGCGAGATCGTGCGCTTCGGCGACATCGGTGCGCAGGTTGTAGAGCTCGCGCCGGCCGTCCTCGAAGAACTCGATCAGCTTGTAGTCGCCCATGCGCATGCTGCTGCCGGGGGTGCCGCCCTGATTGCCGTAGTGGGGGTAGTGCCAGAAGATCGCCTCGCGCTGCATGCGCGCGGCGGGATCGCGCAGGAGGCTGACGAAGCTTTCGCCGTCGACGTGTTGCTCCGGGCGCGGCGGCAGACCGGCGAGCTCGAGCAGCGTGGGATAGAAATCGGGCGAGGTTACGGGTTGCGTGCAGGTGCTGTTGGCGGGGGTCAGCCCCGGGGCAACGACGATGAGTGGTTCGCGGGTGCCGCCGTCGTACATCCAGCCCTTGCCCTCGGCCAGCGGCGCGTTGCAGGTGGGGCTGGACTCGGCCGTGCTCAGGCCGCCGTTGTCGCTGGTGAAGACGATGATCGTGTTGTCGAGCTCGCCCGCGGCGGCGATGGCATCGATGACCCGGCCGATGGTGGTGTCCACGGTCTCGACCATCGCGGCGTAGGCGGGATCGCTCTGCACCAGGCGTCGCACCACGCGTTGGTCTTGTTTGTGGGCGCAGGGGAAGCGCTCGCCGACGGCGAAGGTCTGCGCGCGATCCAGGCCCAGCATCTCCGCCTTGGCGCGGTATTTGTCGACCAGGTCGGGTTTGCCCTGCACCGGGGTGTGCACGGCGTAGAGCGACAGGTTGAGGAAGAACGGCGTGTCGGGGTCGCGGTTGGCGATCAGGTCGACAGCGGCCTCGCCGAGATGGTCGGTGAGGTAGGTGCCCTCGGCGGCGTTGTCCAGCCCCGGGATGTCCCAGGGGCTGAAGTAGCCGTGCTTGGGCATGCCCCACTCGCAGCCGCCGATGTTGACGTCGAAGCCGTGGTGCTGCGGATAGCACTCCTCGGGGCCGAGGTGCCATTTACCGATGTGCCAGGTGGCGTAGCCGCCGTCGCGCAGGGCGGCGGCGAGCGAGGTGTGCGAGGTCGGCAGGCGGTCCATGTTCTTCGGCCCGCGCAGGGCGCCCTCGGCGCCGTCGCCACCGGACCAGATGATGTAATCGGTCACGCCGATGCGCGCGGGGTACTGACCGGAGAGGATCGCCGCGCGAGTGGGCGAACACACGGGGCTGGCGGCATAGGCGTCGGTGAAGCGCATGCCGCGCCGGGCCAGGGCGTCGATGACGGGCGTCTCGTAGAACGGGCTGCCCATGCAGCCGATGTCACGCCAGCCCAGATCGTCGAGCAGGATGAAGAGGATGTTCGGCTGTGGGGTAGGCATGTACGTCGTGACCTCCTGAATCCAAGTATAGGCAGTGATGCGCTAAAGGAATGTTGCCGTTGACCAAGGGCATGTACGTATTGAGATGCTCTCGGCCCGCAGGCTGCGGCGCCGGGGGGGGCGTGATGGCACCAGGCGGGTCGCGGCGGGTACCTGCCGCCGCCGCGCGGCTCGGTCGCGGGCGGATGTGCTGTCAGCTGCGCTGCGGTTACGGACCGCGGCCGAGCCGCACGCGTGAGACCGGCTTTCGTACCGAGCAGTACGCCGTGCTGTATGTCGAGCGCGGCAATGGCGTGTACCGCGACGTCGAGGTCGGCGAGCGTCGCTTCGCCGCCGGCTGGATCGTCCAGCGCTTCCCCGGCCGGCCGCATTCTCTGCGTTACGATGCCGACGCCTGGATGGGCTACGTCGCGGTGCCGGCAGGCGTGTTCGACGCCCTGTGCGCGGTGCACGCGGTCCGCGACGCCGAGCCGGCCTTCGCCATCGGACCGGCGCCCGATCTGATGCGCCGGCTCGGCGGCCTGGTCGAGGAACTCGGAACCTGCGCCGAACGCGAGCTGCCTCAGGCGCTGGTGCAACTGCAGGCGTGGATCACCGACGTCCATCGGCGGCGCTGTGGTCAGGAAACCCTGGCCATGGAGCGCGCCTGCGACCTGCTCTCCCACGGCGTGGCGCCGCAGCGGGTGGCGGTGGCGGTGGACATGGGCTACCACGCCTTCCGCAAGCAGTTCCGTCGCTACGCGGGGGTGCCACCGCAGGCCTACGCCATCCGACGGCGGATCGAACGCGCGATGGCCCTGCTCGAGAACGGCGACCGCACCCTCGCCAGCATCGCCGATGAGTTGGGTTACAGCGACGGCTTCGCTTTGTCGGCCCAGTTCAAACGGGTGGTCGGGGTCTCGCCGCAGCGCTTCCGCGAACGCGGCCGGTGAAGGGGGCGTCGCTCGCGGTCGCCATCGACGGCGAGGCGCCCTCCGGCGAGCCCGGCCGTGACTTCGATGATGCCGACCTCCGCTCGCAGATACCGGGGATGTAACTACTCAGAGGCTTCTATCAGAGGGGGCGCTGCCCCCTCGCGCCTTCGGCGCACCCCAGCTGCGCTT
>JBEPXK010000554.1:0-3152 GCA_041641915.1 Planctomycetota bacterium | reverse complement strand
AAACTATTAGCAAAAGCGACGATCTTGTTGACCGCCCCCTCGAGCTCGCGGACGTTGTCGGTGATGTGGTCGGCGACGAAATCGGCGACGTCATCGCTGAGCTCGACCCCCTGGCTGCTGGCCTTGCTGCGCACCACCTCGCGGCGGACGTGCGCATCGGGCCGATCGAGCATCACCACCAGACCGCCGGTGAAGCGCTGGATGAAGCGGTCTTCGAGGTACTTGATATCAGAGGGGTGGGCGTCGGAGGTGATGACCACTTTCTTCCCACGCTCGGCGAGTTCGTTGAAGGTGGAGAACAGCTCCTCCTTCGTCTGGACCATCTGCCCGCGCGAGAGGAAGTGGATATCGTCGATGAGCAGCAGGTCGGCGTGACGCAGACGGACGCGGAAGGCCTGCAGCCCTGCGGTCCCCTTTTCGCAAGCCGAGAGGTAGTGGTTGCGGAACTGCTCACAGCTCATGTAGACGATCTTGGTGTGGGGATAGCGCTCCTTGAACGCCACCGCCAGACCCTGCTCGAGGTGGGTCTTGCCCAACCCCGACGAGCCGTGGATGAACAGCGGATTGACCGGATGCGCTGGATGCTCGAGGATCCGGCTTATGGCGTCGAAGGCGAGGCGGTTACAGCTGCCGACGACGAAATCGCGCAGGATCTTGAAGCCCTTGCCGAAGGAGTGGCGTTGACGCCGCGTGCCGCCCTCGGCCATCGCCGCGGCCTCGTACTCCTTGGTGGTGGGTCGCCCCGCGGCATCCTGCCCCGCGATCCGCTCACGATGCTGACGCAGAGCGTGGCGGGAGACGCGACAAACCACCCCCTCGACGCTCACCCCCGCCGCCTCGTCGAGCGCGTGGGTGAGCAACTCGGCGTAGCGGTCACGGATCATGAGCTGAAACAAGGGGGTCGGGCAGGCGAGCACGAGCTTGCCGCCCTCGATCCCGCACGGCCGGACCTTCGATGTGCCAAGCCAGGTGTTCACGCCGCGCTTCTGCTCGCTGCCGCTCAGACGCGCCCGGAGGCTCTCCAGGACCCGGGGCCAGACGCCGGTCAGTTCGTCGGCCGCCGTCACGCTCGATTCACCCGCCTGCTGCACCGGCATGCACTCCTCGACTCGTCGGCGTTCGGCGTCTGCATGCGCCCTGCGCCCCTGGAACACGCTAGCCGATGCGGTCTGGAATCGGCCGGCCGGAGACCCTATCCGGCTTCACCTGGGTGACAAGAACCCGTCGACCAGGCCAATCTGGCTCCCCGTAGCCGGCCGCGCGAGGCAAGCGACGATCCGATTCCGCCGCCGAAGTCCACTCACACTGAGGGGGTCGGTACGGATTCCGGTCGGTAGGCCTGCGAACCACGCAGCGTCCTATCTGATATCAGCGGGGGCGCTGCGCCCTCGCGCGCTCACGCGCACCCCAGCTGCGCTTGCTCCTCGCTTCGCTGCGGGGCTGCGCTTGCGCTGCGTCGGCCCGGTGGCCCCACCGGGGCCACCTATCGCTGCGCGATGCCGGTTCCGCCCTGCGGCCCATTTTCGGCGGAAAACAGGGCTCGGTCGGCCGATGGGGGCCGGCACTGGCACATCGACCGAGACCCCAGCGAAGCCGACAACCGGCGCATTGCTTCCAACACGCCACTCGTTTCATGCGTATGCCATATGTATGCCAATCGCACCACCCGCGACCGCCAGGACCGCCTAAAATCGCTCTTTTCAAAGGTTTGCCACAGCGTACAAGGTTTGACCGAAGAAAGCACTGGCAGCACGACCGTTTCATGCTATCATTTCTTTCGTATCAAGCGTTCCAAGTGTTGCACTGCCCTGCATCGAAGGAGGCGCCATGACCCTTGCCGTCAACCACCCGATCTCCCACGCGCAGAACCTCCAGCCGCGCATGCTCAATATCAACGAAGCCAGCAAGGCCTGCGGCCTGTCACCAAGCGTCCTACGCATCTGGGAACTGCGCTATGGCTGGCCCAACCCCAAGCGCAAAGCGAACGGCTACCGTTCCTACAGCCCGCACCTGGTCGAAGACCTCAAGCGGATCGCCAAGCTGGTCAAATCGGGCACATCAATCCGTCAGCTCATCGTCGACGGCCTGCCCCGTTGGCCGGTGGAAGAGGACTCGCCGGCGGCGAAGCCGCGCACCCTCGACCGCACCAAGGCCCTGCCACCACCGAGCGGTCGCGCCGATGGCAATCTGCGCACCGAGGTCATCAACGCCCTCGAGACCCGCCGCGTCGGCCTGCTGCGCGAACTGGCCCAGCGCTGTCAATGGCAGGTACGCCCGCGCGATGAAGCCGGGGTCTACCTCGCCCCGCTCGTCTGCGGCATGGCCGAGCTCGACCGCCTCGAACGGCCGCTACCGGCTGATCGGCGCAGCGACCTGGATGCGATGGTGCTCACACGCTGCCGTCAGCTGCTGCGCCGCTGGCAGAACGAGGGCCCACGGGTCACCCTGGCGCCGCGCGAGCAGGGCGACACCCCCCTGGCCCACCTCGCGGCCGTCGCGCTGAACATCCGCGGCGTCCCCACCGCGGTCGCTCCTGACCAGCGCGGCGCCCTGACGGTCGCCAGCAGCGCCAGCGAGAACGAGCCGGCAGATATCACCCCCTTCGGGGAGCACAGCGGTTGCAGCATCGCCAACCTGCTCGATGCCGAGACCCCGCTGCCGGACTGGGCCGATTGAACCCCAGCCGTCCAGCCTCGCCGGGAAATCCGTTGTCCGACGAGGCGCGGCGGCTACATTGAATCGCGCACTGCCTTCAATGCGGGCTCCTGCCACCTCGGCCGGTCAGCCCACACCTGGCTCGGCCGCCCGGCCTGTCGCAGCACTCACTGTCGCAGTCTGAGCAGTGGCACCTTAAGCCTCCCGCTCCCCACAGGCGGGAGGCTTTTTTTGACCGGTCCCTCAGAGACGGGACCCTCAAAGGTCCAAATGCTCTTGTCGACTACAGATTGGAGCCCGGCCAGGCTTTGCCGGCCGATCGGCCGACCGAGGGCTGGTTGTCGCCGAAAATGGGCCGCAGGGCGGAACCGGCATCGCGCAGCGATAGCCGGCCCCGGTGGCGCGAGGGGGCAGCGCCCCCGCTGATGGAAGCCTCCGCTTTGACGGGTCCCTCAGAGCTCCAAACCTCGGTGCCGCCAGCGAGTGGAGCCCAGCCC
>JBEPXK010000553.1:0-3154 GCA_041641915.1 Planctomycetota bacterium | reverse complement strand
CCGCGGCTCGCTGCGCATCGCTCAACGGCTCGGTCGCGGCGGGTGAGGGGACGGGAGCGGGGGCAGAAGCCTCCTCGGACGCACACCCCAGGAACAACAGCAGCCAGGCGACCAGCAGGAACAAGGCAACGCGACCCATCACGATCTCCTTCGCAGATGCAGCGATCCTGGTGCCCGATCCGACCGGCGCCAGCGCTCTTGCCGTCGCCGCCTACGCCGGACACTGTAATGCCCGCGTCATCCGGAGGTGATCATGTCCGCGTTCCTCGAACTCGTCCGTCAACGCCGTTCCTGCCGCTCCTACACCGATACACCGGTGGCCGCCGCCGATCTCGATGCCGTGCTCGAAGCGGCGCGGCTCGCGCCGAGCGCCTGCAACAAGCAGCCCTGGCGGCTGGTGGTGGTACGCGAGCCGGCGCTGCGCACGGCCCTGTGCGCCGCCTACCGACGCGACTGGCTGGCCACCGCGCCCTGCATGATCGTCGGCCTGGTGGCCGAGCACGAGGCCTGGGTGCGCGCGGCGGATGATCGCAACCACGCCGACGTCGACCTGACCATCGCCATCGACCACCTCACTCTCGCCGCCGCCGAACGCGGCCTCGGCACCTGCTGGATCGGCGCCTTCGATCCCGCCACGGTGGCCGCCGCGCTCGACCTGCCGGCCGACCTGCGCCCGGCCCTCCTCCTGCCGCTGGGCCACCCGGCCGCGCCGATGCCCGAGCGGCCGCGCCGCGCGCGCGATGAGCTGATCGGCTTCGATGCCCTGCCCGCCCACGACTGAAGGCGACATCGCCCTGGTCGCATTCAACGCCCGCTGGGCCCACTGCGCCCACGCGCTGCGGTTGTTGCGCGCCGGACTCGGCGACCTGCGCCCACGCTGCCGCATCCACGAATTCACCATCGCCGACGACCCCCGGGCCGCGGCCGAACGGGTGCTGGCCACCACTCCGCGCCTGATCGGCATCAGCTGCTCGGTGTGGAACCTCGCTGCCAGCTGTGCCTTCTGCGAGGCGGTACGTGCCGCGGCCCCGCAGACGGTGCTCGTCGCCGGCGGTCCCGAGGTCGGGCTCGCCGACCATCCGCCGCAGTTGCGCGCCAGCGTCGATACCCTGGTCACCGGCGAGGGCGAATCGACCTTCGCGACGCTCGCCCGCGACTGCCTCGCCGGCGTACGACCACCGCCGGTGATCCACGGCACGCCGCTGGAGGCGAGCAAGATCCCGCCGGCTGCCGAAGAATACACGGCCGAGGACTGCGCCCACCGCCTGGTCTACCTCGAGACCACCCGCGGCTGCCCCCACCGCTGCGGTTACTGCACCTCAGCCGTCGCCGGGCCCCTGCGTCGGCTGCCGGCACAACAGGTCCGTGCCACCATCACCGACCTGATCGCGCGCGGAGCGACCACGCTCAAATTCCTCGATCGCAGCATCAACGCCGAGCCCGAGCACGCCGCCGAGCTGCTCGCCTTCTGCGCCACCCAGCACCGCCCGGGCCTGCGCGTGCATCTGGAGATGCTGCCCGACCGCTTCACCGAGCAGCTCCACCGTGCCATCGCCGCCTACCCTGCCGACGGTCTCCAGCTCGAGATCGGACTCCAGAGCCTCGACCCGACCGTGCTCGCGGCCAGCGGCCGCCGGTGTGATATCGCCGCCGCACTCGCCCACCTGCGACGCCTGGCAGCCACCGGCGTCCATCTCCATCTTGACCTCATCGCCGGATTGCCCGGCGAAAGACTGTCGGGCATCGCCCACGGTTTCGACACGCTCTACGCACTCGGACCCCAGGAGATCCAGCTGGGCATCCTCAAACGGCTGCGCGACACCCCCTTCGCCGCTCTGGCGCTTCCGGGGCATCACTTCGAGTCCACCCCGCCCTACGCCCTGCTCGCCAGCCCCCAGCTCAGCTTCGCCACCGTCCAGGCGCTGCGTCGCTTCGCGCGCTATTTCGAACGGATCCACAACGCCGGCGACCTGCCGCGCACGGCGCACCTGCTCTGCGCCGGACCGAGCGCGTTCGCCGCCTTCATGGCCGTGAGCGAGTTCCTCTGGGCACGCTTCGGCCGCACCCACGCCATCGCCTTTTCGCGCCTGTGCAACGCACTGCACGCCTGGCTCATCGAACACCGCGGCTGTCCCCCCGACACGGTCACCGACGCGCTGGCCGCCGATTGGGCCGCACTGCCCGGCCGCAAGGGCCCACCGGCCTGCATCCAGGAGACGGTACGACGCCTGCGCCACGCACGCTGAGCGACCCGCCGCTGCTGCCGCGCCTGGACGCGAGGGGGCGAACACAAGGCGCCCAACACGACAGCGGGGCCGCCCAAAGGGCGACCCCGCTGTGAAAAGACGGTCTGTATCTGGAGCAGGTCAGCGTCGACGGCCGTAGCCGCCACCGCCGCCACCGCCACCGCCGCCGCCGCGGTCTTCGCGCGGGCGGGCCTCGTTGACCTTGAGGCTGCGGCCTTCGAGTTCCATGCCGTTGACGGCCTGGATCGCCTGCTGGGCAGCGTTGGCGTCCGCCATCTCGACGAAGCCGAAGCCCTTGGCCCGGCCGGTGTCGCGGTCCATGATGACCTTGGCGGAGGTCACGTTGCCGTACTCCGCAAAAATGGACTGGAGTTGACCGTCATCGGTCGAATAGGGCAGGTTGCCCACGTAGATATTCATCGAAAGATCCTGGGGCCAGAAAGGAAGGTGCTGCCGTGGTGGCACCCTGGAGCCACGGCAACCGGTGACCCACACCACGGCAGCAGAGCCGTGGACGCAAGCCATTAGTGAACTGGACTCTGTCCGCCGGGGACGCGATAGCAATCATTAAACCTGCTGCCGCGATACAACCCGAGGTGGACCCCGCCCACAACCCAAGCGTTGCGGCATACGGCTCCGCCCCACCCATCGGCCTTTCCATCAGTGGCGTCGACCCGTAACCACTTGCTCTTGCGAGCACTTACATCATCGCCGGCCTGCTTCCGCGATGAAGCAAGCAGCTTCCATCAGACATGACGGGGCCCTCAGAGCTCCAAACCTCGGAACCGCCAGCGAGTGGAGCCCGGCCAGGCTTGGCTGGGCGACCGGCCGACCGAGGGGTGGTTTTCTGCAAGAATGGGCCGTAGGCCCGCAGAAAACGCGGCCGTAGGCCGCGAACCCCGACCGAG
>JBEPXK010000552.1:0-3157 GCA_041641915.1 Planctomycetota bacterium | reverse complement strand
TTCTGGAGCCGCCGGTTGGCGTACGACTTCCTGGCGGATGTCTACACACCCGGCACGATCGCCGGCCTGTTCAGCACCGTGACCTCATGGGACGGCAGCGAGCCCGGTGACTATGGCGTCAGCTCCGCTGAGATCATCGATCGCTTCTCCGAGGACTGGGGCCTGTGCTACTGGTTCTCGCACGGCAGCCAATACTGCTTCTACACCGAGACCGAGGGCGACGACGGCCTGAAAGTATTCGACCGCTTCGAGGGACACGTCGACGCCCTCACCGGTCACACCGCCATCTTCGTGACCCCGGCCTGCCAGGCCGGACGCTTCGACTGGACCGGCCATGAGGACCGCGACCCCTGCCTGTCCGAAGCCCTGCTGCGCCATCCCGACGGCGGCGCGGTGATCTACCACGGCTCGACGCGCAACGGCTACGGCGGCGATCTGGACGTCTACGGCGGCGAATCGCCCCACTTCGCCGGCGGCTTCATGCGGGAATTGGCGACCTCTGCCGACGGTCAGGTGGGAGCGGCGTATGCCGTGAGCAAAGCGGCCCTCGCCGATGTGTGCCAGGAATACGGCTTCTACCGCACGCTCATGTTCACCATCAACCTGCAGGGCGATCCGGCCTATTGCCTACCCCTCGGCGACGACGATTCGACGCGCGGCATCGCCATCGGCGTGCACGACGCCGCCGGTGCGGTGCGCACCGAAGCGACGGCGACGCAGGACGGCGCCACCGTCTACGAGGATAGCGCCGAAACCCACACCATCGACCCGGTGGCGATCGATAGCGATGTGGCTATCGAGCTGGCGCCCGCCCCAGCTGGCAATAACGGATGAGGAGCTGATCATGGTCCGGATCATCATCACCGGCTTGCTCGCCACCGTCGCTCCGCTGCTGGCCGCGGCCGACGACTTCTACACCGACTGGCGCGATCACGACGCCATCCTCGCGCGGCTGCGCACCGTGGCCGCCGCGCATCCCGAGCGCGTGAGCGAGGAGTGCATCGGCACCACCCACGAAGGCCGCGACATCGTCGCCTTCCACCTCAGCGCCGCGGATCGTGCCGCCGCGCCGCGCCTGTTGATCGTCGGCACCCAGCATGCGCGCGAGTGGATCTCACCGCTGGCCTGCACCTACCTCGTCGAGCACCTGCTGGACAATCCCGATGATGATCCCGCGGTGGCCGCGATGGCGCAGGCCCTGGACTTCACCGTGGTGCCGATCGCCAACCCCGACGGCTACCTGTTCTCGTGGGCCGACGACGACAACCGCGGCTGGCGCAAGAATCGGCGCGACAACGGCGACGGCAGCTACGGCGTGGATCTCAACCGCAACTGGGGCTACGCCTGGCAGGCCTACGACGATCCCGACTGGTACACCTATCCCGGGCCGGAGGCGTTCTCCGAGCCCGAGACCCGGGCCTTGCGCGACCTGACCCTCGCCCTTGATGATCTGCAGGCGGCCATCGACGTGCATACCCCGCACGCCTACGTGATCCAGCCCTTCGCTTCCAGTTCGGATCCCGCGCCTCGCTACGACGAGATGGAACCCTTGACCACCGCTATCACCGCGGCGATGAACGACAGGGTCGACGACGATCGGTGGGGCTACCTGGCCGACTACGGCGGCTACGGCGCCAGCGGCGCGAGCATCGACTGGTGGTTGGGCGTGGCCGACGTGATCTGCTGGGGCTTCGAACTCGATCGGGGCAACAGCACCGACGACATCCTGCCGACCAGCCAGGAGGCGCTGGCCGGGCTGCTGGTGCTCGGCCCGGCCGTCGCGCAGATGGGGACGCGCAGCATCACCCTCACCGCCAGCGACGGCGGCACCGCGTTGACGACCACGGCGCATCTGCTCAGTCGCGATCTGGAGAGCGCCGAGGCGACGACGCACGCCTTCGGATATCTGGCCGGCGACCGTGACCACGCGATCGATCTCGGTACCGTCCCCGCGGCTATCGCGGCAACGCCGCACCCACCGCGGCCGGACACGGCGCGCGTGGGGTTCTGACAGCCTGTCGCCCCCGGGCCATGGTTTGCGGTACGACCATGGCCGTCTCGTATGCGTGGGATCATTGCTTGCCTGGTCGTTTCGCAGGAGCCGTTCCATGACTCCTCGTCGGCCTCAGCCTGGCCGGCTGCCGACAGCGCTTTCCTCGGTGAGATCCGTTGCGCTGCGGCTGAGTGGATGGGGGACCCCTCTCGCATCCGAATCACCGCCTGCGATACTGGGTCATCGGAGCTCTCTGCGATGCACGATGCTGATGCGAACAACCGCGACGGCGAGTTGGTGACCCGAGCGCAGGCCGGTGACGCCGGCGCCTTCGACGCGCTGGTGGTGCGGCATCAGGCGCGGTTGCGCTCTTATCTGGCCCGCTATCTGATCAGCGCCGAGGACGTCTTCGACGTGGTGCAGGATGCCTTCCTCGACGCGTGGAAGCAACGCGCGCGGGTCGACCCACAACGCGATTTCGGCGCCTGGCTACGCGGCGTGGCCCGCAACTGCGCCGGGACGCATCTGCGCCGCCGCGCCCGCAACCGCGGTCGCGAACGCAGCCTGGTCGACGAGGCGCTGCTGGATCTGGCCGCGCAGAACGCGGACGCGGCTGAGGAACAGCATCTGGCCGACATCAAAGCCCTGCGCGACTGCGTAGCCGAGCTGCCCCAACCGCAGCGGCGCCTGCTGGCGCGGCGCTACGTGCACGGGGAAGCGGTGCAGGACATCGCGCGCAGTCTGTCCAAGCAAGCCAACACCCTGTCGATGACGCTTCTGCGCCTGCGCGCCGCCCTGCGCAGTTGCCTGGAACGCGCCCGGGGGGCGGAGACATGAATCAGGCCGAACTCACGCAACTGCTCGACGCCTGGCAGGACGGCAGCGCGACCCAGGAGGAGGACCGACGTCTGGCGCGCGCCCTGCGCGATGGAGGGGCGGACGGCCGGTGGCTGCGTGACGAGATCGCCCTCGCCGGCAAGATCGCGCAAGCGCTCGACGACCCGACTCCCGAACAGGTGCTCGACGGCTTCCACGAACGTCGCCGCGCCGAGCGCGACGGCTCGCGCGTGATCCAGGTGGCGATGGCCCGTCGCCAGCGCCAGACCACGCACCGGCGACGCCGTATCGCCGTACTGACGCTGGTCGCGGCGGTGCTCGTCAGAT
>JBEPXK010000551.1:0-3161 GCA_041641915.1 Planctomycetota bacterium | reverse complement strand
GCGGGGCCGGGTTCACCACGGTGTAAGCCCCGGTGTTCGCGTGGATGCGATGGTGGCGCTGGCGCCCGGCGCGTTGCAGGGCCGTGGGGATCCGTTCGTGGCCCGCGCGTTCGCCGATCAGGGCGGGCGCTGGGTGAGTGCGCTACAGGCTGTCGGTGAGCGCGGTGAAGGCCTGTTGCTGGGCGTGAGCCAGCTCGGCGACGGTGGACCGGCTGGCGGCACTGCTGGACCAGACCCAGTTCGCCACCAGGGCCGCGGGGCCGCGGTTGATGGAGACGAAGAACGGGTACAGCCGCCGGTTGCGCGGATCGGATGATGAGCCGATGAAGCTGCCGCTCCAATTGTTGCCCCGCTTCAAGTTGCCGCGCGCATAGATGTCGCTGTGGTAGGCGAAGTCACAGCAGGGCAGCTGGTATGCCGGGCAGGCGGGTTGTTCGCTTCCGTACTGCAGGCGCGCGTATCCCTGCCCCTGGCCCGGAACGCGCGCGCTCGCTGCGGTGGCGTAGGCGATGGCCTCGCTCGGTGCCTCGATCCGGTGGCGCGGGAACACGAGCGGAAACTGGGTGACGTAAAAGCCGAAATTACCGAAAAAGCGGTCTCTCGCTCCTGCCCGGATGTCCTGCCGGCCGTGGTGGCTGACATCGATCTTGACCAGGTCGGCGGGGCACCAGCGCGTCAGCGCCTGGGCGGTGGCGAGCAGGGTCAATTGCTCGATCAGTTCGTTGGGTGGCAGGGATGCGTCGCGATCGCTGCGCCACAGCGGGTGGGTCAGGCATTGCTGGTCGCGGCGCAGTTCGCTGCCGTGATCCAGCTGGCAGGGCTGCGCGGTCGCCAGCCGCTCGGGGGCGAACCAGTAGTCGTATTCCCCGGCGTGCGCATCGCTGCGCACGCGTTCGTGTTCCTCCACCAGCCATCCGGCGAAGCTGCTCGGGCGCAGGGGTGCATGCGATCGGTTCAGACTGTTGCCCAGCGTATGAATGGAGAGCCCGTCGCTGATCAGATGATGAAAAACGAACAGGATGCCTTCAACCAGTCCCTGCTCGTCGAGGAGCATGGCCAGGGCCCACAGCGGGGCACGGCGCAGATCGATGTTGGCCGCAAGGCGGTGCATCAGAGACTCGAGCTGAGCGCGATGTTGATCGGGGGTCAGGCGGGCAAAGGGCAGCGGCCCGGGCTCGCAGAGCTGGGCGTGACCATCGGCCCCAAGTTCGGGGAAGCACATGCGCAGCGCGTCGTGGGCGTGGACGAGGGACGCCAGCACCGCCTCGACCTCGGCGCGCGCAACGGGCCTGGGCGGCGCGAGGAGGCAGCCGATGGTCGACTCGCGATGGGGATTGGCGAGTCGACGCTTGAAGAAGCGCCGGTGCATGGGGGCGATGGGAAGCTTGCGGCCGGTCGGCGTCCAGCGATCACACGGCGGCAGGCCGGTCACGGGCTGAGCGTCCCGGCGCTGCACAGCGACTGGTAGGCCGAGCGAATGCGGCGGATCTGGTCCTGCTCGGTGATGCGTGATCCGGCGATCATCTCTGCCCGGATGGCGAGCAGTATCTCATGGGCGCGTAGGACTGAGCCGAAGTCCTGATAGGCCGGACCGCCGGCCGCAGCGGCGGCGAAGTGGTGGAACGAGAGGGTGCTGGGAAGCTGCCAGACGACAGGGGTGCGTGTGGTTTCCACCGCCCCGGAGGCGGTCTCGGTGCGGATCCACAAGAAGGGGTGGACGTAACCGCGCTTCTGGTAATTGGCGAATATCGTGATGGCCCGCCGGTCAGCGGTGTGCCCGTGCAGACAGCAGTACTTCAGGTTCTGCTTTTTCAGCGTCAGGCCGTCGTGTTCGACGGGGTATTGCATCAGCGTGTCGGCGCGCTCCAGCTCGGGCAGCGCGCGCGGCCATGGGTGGTTTTCGGCCAGGCCGCACCACGTCGAACCGAGGTGCAGAGCGAGGGTCTGGCCATCGGGCTGGGCCAGCAGCTCACACTCCAGCGAATAGGATTGCTCGGCCATCGTGGTCGAAGCGGGATCGAAGGCCCCCGGCTGACCGGCGCAGTCGTACCACCGTGGGTGGTCATCGACCTCGAACCTGTCCGGTGTCAGCAAAAAATCCGCCTTGCGGACGCTGCCCGGTTTGAATGCCCACCGGCACTCCGGAAACAGGCCGGCGATGACGAGGTGGATGTCGTGAATTGATTTGTCCATCACGCAACCACCGAGTACGCCGAATCGTGGCTCGATGCCCAGCAGCCGTTCCGGGTGGAGGGTGTTGGCCCTGTAGGCCTCGATCCGCTCGATGGTGGCGCCATGGGCGGCAATGGCCTGCTTGATGGCCGTGGTGACGGGGTTGAACATCTCCTGGAAATTCACCGCGACGTCGCTGCGCGCCCGGTACGGTTCGAGCATTGACGGTTCCCAGGCCAGGGGCTTCTCGAGCAGCACCGGTACGCCATGGGCCTCACACCAATCCAGCAGCCCGAGCCGGAGCCGCGGCGGGGAATTGTCCTTCATGACCAGGGTGGCGTGGTTCTGGCGCAGCTGATCCGTGTCGAGTTGGGCGTAGTGTTCAACGACGGGTCGGGCGGGGAAGTGCCGCTGGGCGGCGCGTCGGCGCGCTGCGTCCGGCTCGATGATGGCGGCGATGGCATAGGTGCCTCTGAGGCTGGCGTCGACCACGTCGTCCCCGGCCCGCTGGCCATCGATCACCAGTGCCAGACGGCTGCCGAAGTAGCCGAAGCCATTGATGATCATGCCGGTCGGTTGCGATGCATCGGTCATTGGCGGTGCGCTTTCGTGGATGGGGAGGATGCGGCAGCAGGCATCAGCGCTCCAGTCGGGCGCCCATTTCATATGGGTCTATAGTGACTCGATTGATTGTGACGGCGACAAAACCAACGTTTTGAAAGCGGCGCTGTCACAAGCCGTCGAGGCACAGGGGGTTCGGGGGACGAAGTCCCCTGGTGGAAGAGCAGAAAGGTGGGCCGGAGCCCTATGCTCGCAACCCTTCGGTTGTGGGCGGAGGCCCACCTTGGTAAGTGGAGTAAACCAGTCAAGGTTGACGGGTCCATCAGAGGGGGCGCTGCCCCCTCGCGCGCTCACGCGCGCCCCAGCTGCGCTTGCTCCTCGCTTCGCTGCGGGGCTGCGCTTGCGCTGCGTCGGCCCGGTGGCCCCAC
>JBEPXK010000550.1:0-3165 GCA_041641915.1 Planctomycetota bacterium | reverse complement strand
CAGAGCTGGCAGACCCCCTCCTTGCTCTCGCAGGTCAGCGGCGAACGGACGCGAATCTTCTCGAAGCCCATCTCCTCGATGCGGTGGGCCGCTTCCGAGGAGACGATCTCGTTCTCACTGACCACGATCTCATCGGTGATGATGTCGACGATGGTGTCGCGTGCGACCCGCCCGATGATCGCCTCGGCGAGGCTGACCTTGACCTCGTCACCCTCGTAGATCACCGACTTGGTGATGCCGCCGACGGTACCGCAGTCGTGTTCGTTGACGTTCACATCCTGCGCCACGTCGACCAGCTTGCGGGTGAGATAGCCCGAGTCGGCGGTCTTGAGCGCGGTGTCGGCCAGACCCTTGCGTGCGCCGTGGGTCGAGGTGAAGTACTCGAGCACCTTCAGGCCGTCCTTGAACGAGGCGCGGATCGGCGTCTCGATGATCTCGCCGTTCGGCTTGGCCATCAGGCCGCGCATGCCGGCCAGCTGCCGCACCTGGGTCTCGGAACCACGGGCCTTGGACACGGCCATCGCGAACACCGGGTTGATGTAGTTGTTGGCCCCGGTCTGCTCGCGCAGGTTCTGCATCAACGCCTTGCCGACCGCCTCGGTGGCGTGGTTCCACACGTCGCGCACGCTACGGTGGCGTTCCTGGGCGGTGATCAGACCGCGCTGGTAGGCCTTGAGCAGCTTGAAGGCCTTCTTGTCGGCCTCGGCGATGATCTGGTCCTTCTCCACCGGGGTATCGAGATCGGTCATGCCGAAGCTCATGCCCGAAGCGGTGGAATAGTGGAACCCGGTGTGCTTGAGGTAGTCGAGGATATCGATGGTGTTCTGCCGCCCGAGGATCTCGAACGAGTCGGCGATCACCCGCGACAGGCTACGCTTGTCCTGGGTGAAATTGTAGAACGGCATCTTCTCCGGCAGACGTTCGTTGAAAAAGATCCGCCCCGGCGTGGTCTCGATCAGATCGTCGGTCTGGACCCGCTTGCGCGACATCGCGCTCGAGGCCATCAGCTTGCCCTTGGGCAGCTGGACCTTGATCCGCGAGTGCAACGAGACCGCCTTGTGCTCAAAGGCCATGCCCACTTCGTCGAAGGAAGCGAACACCTTGCCCTCACCGGGCTGATCGTCCATCTCGCGGGTGAGGAAATAGCAACCGAGGACAATGTCCTGGTCGGCCGAGATGATCGGGTTGCCGTTGGCCGGGGAGAAGATGTTGTTGGTCGCCAACATCAGCATCCGCGCTTCGGTCTGGGCCTCGATCGACAGCGGCAGGTGGACCGCCATCTGGTCGCCATCGAAGTCAGCGTTGAAACCCTGGCACACCAGCGGGTGCAGCTGGATCGCCGAGCCGTCGACCATCACCGGCTCGAAGGCCTGGATGCCCATGCGGTGCAGGGTCGGCGCGCGGTTGAGCAGCACGACCTTGCCGTGGATGACCTCGTCGAGGACCTCCCAGACCTCCTCGTCGCGGCGCTCGAGCTTACGCTTGGCCGCCTTGACGGTCTCGGCGTAGCCGCGCTCCTTGAGCGCGCGGATGATGAAGGGCTGGAACAGCTCGAGCACGATCGCCTTGGGCAGACCGCACTGGTGCAGGTGCAGGCTGGGACCGACGACGATCACCGAGCGCGCGGAGTAGTCGACGCGCTTGCCGAGCAGGTTCTCGCGGAAACGGCCCTGCTTGCCCTTGATCATGTCGGTCAGCGACTTGAGCGGGCGATTGCCGGAGCCGAACACCGCGCGCTGGCAGCGGCCATTGTCGAACAGCGCGTCGACCGCCTGCTGCAGCATCCGCTTCTCGTTGCGGATGATGATTCCCGGCGCATTGAGCTCGATGAGCTTCTTGAGCCGGTTGTTGCGGTAGATGACCCGGCGGTAGAGGTCGTTGAGATCGGAGGTGGCGAAGTTGCCGTTCTCCAGCGGGACCAGCGGGCGCAGGTCCGGCGGAATGACCGGCACGGTGTTGAGGATCATCCACTGCGGATCGTTGCCCGAGGCGCGGAGGTCCTCGGCCAGACGCAGGCGCTTGGTGATCTTCTCGATCTTCTGCTTGGCGCGGGTGTTGGCCAGCTCTTCGCGCAGGTCGGCGATCAGGGTGTCGAGATCGAGATGCTGAACCAGTTCCTGGACCGCCTCGCCGCCCATCATCGCCTTGAAATCGTCGCCGTAGGTGTCGAGGTGCTTGCGGTACTGCTCCTCGGAGAGGATCTCCATATACTCCAGCGGCGTGGTCCCCGGGTCGGTGACGATATACTTCTGGAAGTAGATCACCTGTGCCAGCGCACTCTGCTTCACGCCGAGCAGGGTGCCCAGGCGCGAAGGCATCGCCTTGAAGAACCAGATGTGGACCACCGGCGAAACCAGGTTGATGTGGCCCATCCGCTCGCGCCGCACCCGCGAGTGGGTCACCAGCACGCCGCACTTCTCGCAGACGATGCCCTTGTACTTCACGCCGGAGTACTTGCCGCAGAAGCACTCCCAGTCCTTGGTCGGGCCGAAGATCTTCTCGCAGAAGAGCCCGTCCTTCTCCGCTTTGTAATTGCGGTAGTTGATGGTCTCGGGGCGGCGGACCTCACCCTGGGACCAGGACCGAACCACCTCCGGCGACGCCAAGCGGATCGAGACCGCGTTGTAGTCGGGGGTATGGGGGACGTTCTGGTTGAACAGATCGATCATGCGTGTGTATTCCCGTAACAGGGGGAAAGGAAAGCCCGACGGCGGCGGACCCTATTCTTCGATGACGGTCTCGGAGATGGCCTCCTCGCCGATCACGGTCTCCTCGGCAGCGCCTTCGCCCATTTCGATGCCGAAGTCCAGGGTCGCGCCCTCGCCTTCGCCCTCGGCGCCCTCCATCGGACGATGCAGGCGGATGTCCAGGCCCAGGCCGCGGATCTCGTTGAGCAACACCTCGAAAGCCATCGGCGTGCCGTAGGTCAGCGAACCGTCGCCCTTGACCATGCTCTCGTAGATCCGGGTGCGGCCGTCGACGTCGTCGGACTTGACGGTCAGGATCTCCTGGAGCACGTTCGCTGCACCGTAGGCCTCAAGCGCCCAGACCTCCATTTCGCCGAAACGCTGACCGCCGAAACGAGCCTTGCCGCCGAGCGGCTGCTGCGTGATCAGCGAGTAGGAGCCGGTCGAGCGCGCATGCAGCTTGTCCTCCACCAGGTGG
>JBEPXK010000549.1:0-3179 GCA_041641915.1 Planctomycetota bacterium | reverse complement strand
GGGCGGATCGGCTGCGCCGATTCTATCCACCCACCATCCCTCTGGCGCCAGCCCCATCGCTCGCGATGGGGCCCGACAGAGGCGGGTAACTACTCATGCCCGGTGGGCCTGAGTAGTTACCGTTGTTTTTGTCGCTGTCACAAGCAATCGAGGCACTATCGCGCCCTCACCCGCGCTCCTCGTACGCTGCCCGCCGCTGCTGCGCCTCTTTCAGGGGGGCCAGGTCCACCTTGGCCGAGCGGTCGAAGCCGTAGATGCCGTTCACCTCCTGGAAGACGTCGGTGAGCTGGGTCCAGCAGTAGCCGCAGACGGCGGGGTTGTCGAGGAAGACGCCGACCAGGGCGGCGAAGCGCTGGTGGAACGCGGCCTCGTCGCTGGCGGCCTCGCCGTAGCCCCAGCCCTCCTCGGCGCTGCCGGCCAGGCTGGTGCCGCCGAATTCGCTGACGAAGAAGGGCTGGCCCTGGTAGGGGAGCTGCCAGATCTTGCGGGCGCCTTGCTGGCAGAAGGTGCGACCGATCAGGCTCGGCAGCTCGGCGTAGCGCTCGCGCAGCACCGCTGGGTCCTGCTCGTAGTCGTGTACATCATAGATATCGGCGTCGGCGATCAGGTGGGTCCAGCCGGAGCTGTCGATCACCGGCCGTGAGCGATCGCTGGCGCGGGCGGCGTCCACCAGGCAGCGCGTCACCGGCCAGAGCATCTCGCCCAGGTCCAGGCGCTTGCTAGTGGTCTCGTTGAGGGGGCACCAGCCGATGATGGAGGGATGACTGTGGTCCCGCTCCAGGACCTGTTGCCACTCGTGCACGTAGGAGAAGTTGTAGCGTTCCTCGCGGTCCTGCGCCGCCGGCAGGCCCTGATTCCAGTCGGGCAGCTCGCCCCAGAGCAGGTAGCCGAGACGGTCGGCGTGGTAGCAGAAGCGCTCCTCGAAGATCTTCTGGTGCATGCGCGCGCCGTTGAAGCCAACCGCCTGGGCGAGCTCGATGTCGCGGCGCAGGGCGTCGTCGTCGGGCGCGGTCAGGATGCCGTCGGGATAATAGCCCTGGTCGAGCACCAGACGCTGGAAGACCGGCTCGCCGTTGAGCAGGAAGCGGTCGCCGCGGATGGCCACCGAACGCAGGCCGGCGTAGCTCTGCAGGCGGTCGACGACCCCGCCCTGGCCGTCGAGCAGCTCCAGCTGCAGGTCGTAGAGGTGCGGGTCCTGCGGCGACCACAGCCGGCGGCGCTCCTCGGGGATGGCCAGCCACAGGCAGGCACCCAGGTCCAGGTCCACCGCCGCCTCGGCTGTGACCACCTCGCCCTTGGCGTCGCTGACCAGCGCCCGCAGGCGCTGGTCCGGTTGCGGCCGGTCGATGCGGGTCTCCACCAACAGGGCGCCTGCGCCCAGCTGCGGGGTGATGCGCGGCCGGCCGATGGAGCTCTCCGGAACCGCTTCCAGCCACACCGTCTGCCAGATGCCGGTGGTGCGGGTATAGAGGCAGCCGTAGTTCTCGTAGCGCGCGCTCTGCTTGCCGCGCGGCACCTGCCAGCGCCAGTCGTCGCGGCAGCGGATGGTCAGCCGGCCGCTGGCGCCCGGCTGCAGGTGGGGAGTGAGTTCGACCGTGAAGGGGACGTGACCGCCGCGGTGGCGCGCCAGCTCCCGATCGCCCAGCCAGACCGTGGCCTCGTAGTCGGCGGCGCCGACGTGCAGCAGCACCCGCTTGCCGGCCCAGGCCGCCGGGATCTCGAGCTCGCGGCCGTACCAGACCGCCAGGCAACGGTCCACGCGTTCGAGGCCCGAGAGCTGCGACTCGCGGCAGAAGGGGACCACGATCCGGTCCGGCAGGTCCGTGCCCACCAGGCCGCGCTGCTCGCCGCTGTCACCGGGGTCGTCGGCGAAGTCCCAGGCCCCGTTGAGACAGAGCCAGTCATCGCGGATGGATTGGGGTCGGGGATGTTCGCTGCGCGGAATGCTCATGTGTCAATCGTTCCTGTCCTGCCGGTTGCGTCGGTGATAATGTTGAGACTATCGTCATGACCATTGGCCAACCATGTCCGGATCGTTCGCGTCCATTCGCCCATCGCAGCTCATCGGCCCCGCCTGCCGGGAGCGCTTCCTGGCCCCGGAGGACTGCGACGCCGTCCCCGGCCTGGCCCTGGGAGGCAGCAGCCGCCTGCGCCCGCCCTACCACATGACGCGGCCGCGGCCGGACTTCGCCCTGGTCCTGGCCACCGTCGGCGGCCGCGGTCGCTACCGCGATGTGGCGGGCAGCCGGCGTCTGGAGGCGGGGGACCTGCTGGTGCTGCCCGTTGCTCATCCCCACGCCTACGGCATCGCCGGTGACAGCTGGGACATCGTCTGGCTGCACGGCGATGCCGGATTGTCGCTGCCCGGCCGCCAGGGGCTGCAGCACGATCCCGTGGGCGCCGGCGAACTGGCCGCCCTGATGGAGCTGGTGCTGGCCTGCCCGGCCGCCGAGCGCCGCCGGCACCACCTGCAGGCGCTGCCGGGGTGGCTGGCCGGCCTCGGCCGCGGCGAGCGGGATCCGGATCCCGAACTGAGCGAGCTCTGGCGCCAGGTCGACAAGCACCTCGCTGCTCCCTGGACCGTGGCTGAATTCTGCCGCCGCCTCGGCTGTTCTCGGCCCGTGCTGCATCGCCGCTGTCACGCCGCCTACGGTCGCCCACCGAGCCGGCAGCTGGCCCATCTGCGCATGGATCGCGCCCGGCAGCTGCTGCTGGCCACCGACAGCGGCCTGCGTGGCATCGCCGCGCAACTGGGCTACGGCAACGAATTCGCCTTCTCCGTCGCCTTCAAGCGCTGTTGGGGCTGCAGCCCCGACGCCCTGCGACGGCGGGTGCGCAGCGGCGGGCAGCGCGATGCACAGGGCGGTGGATGATGGCCTTAATCTTTCCCTGGCCGCCCGGCTTGGGATAGGCTGGGGCCATGTTCGGTGCGCTCCTGATCCTCCTGGGTCTACTGTTCGTGGCCCTGCCCTGGTTGCCCGCCGGCATCAGTGCCACGCTGCCGGCCTGGGTGGCGGAAAGCGCCCTGGGTCTGGGGCTCGGCGCCGTTGCCCTGGGCCTGCTGGTCCTGGCGCTGCGTCGCCGCCGTCCCTCGGCATCGGCAGGCGATGGCCCGATACGTCACATGCTCGCCGATGAGGGGTTGCGGCTCGTGCAGCACGGCCACGGCTGGCAGGCCT
>JBEPXK010000548.1:0-3183 GCA_041641915.1 Planctomycetota bacterium | reverse complement strand
TGCGGCCGGCGCCCCTTCGACGGCGCCACGCCCAACGCCTTGATCTATCAGCACAACTATGTCGAGCCGGAGATGCCGACCGTGGTCTGCCCCGACCTGCCGGTCGCATACCAGGGCATCGTGCTGCGCTGCCTGCAGAAGGATCCCGAACAGCGCTACGGGAGCGCCGGGGAGCTGGTGGCGGATCTCGAACGCGTGGTCGCCGGCAGCGCGCCGATGTCGGCGCTGATGAGCGCCTTCGGCACCGGCGCCGACGAGGCCATGCGCCGGCTGGGCATCAAGCGGCATCGCCCCTGGCCCTACATCCTCGCCGCCGCGCTCCTGGCGGCGGTCGGCCTGGGCGTGTGGCTGTGGCAGCGCGACGCCTCGCGCCAGGATGCGGCCGAGGTGCGCCTGCGCAGCGACCTCGCCGCGCTCGACCTCCCGGCGCCCTTCGATGAAGAAGCGGCCGCGGCGCGACTCGCACGACTGCGCCGCGTCGCTGGGGCCGCGGACGCCGATCTGCAGCGCTGGCAGGGCAAGCTCGAGCGGGTGGCGCAACTGCGCGAGCGACTGCGGCCGCTCGACGCGGCACAGCTGCCAGACGCTGCGTTGCAGCAGCGCGCCGCTGCCGATCTGATCGCGCTCGAGGAGGAGCTGGGCCCGGAGGCGGCCGAGGTGCTGCGCTGGCGTGCGCGCCTCGGGGAAGCGAGCGCCGCGGCCACGGCGCAACGTGAGGCGCTTGCGCCGCTCGATGCGCCGGAGCAGCTGACGCTCGCCGCGATCGAACGACACACCGGCGGGCTCGAGCGTCTGGCGCGGCTCGCGGGCGCGCAGGACGACGACGTGCGGCGGTGGCGCGAGCGCATCGACGCGACCCGGGAGCGGCGAGCGGAGTTGCGCGCCTCGCTCGGTGGACTCGACAGCGACGAGGAAGCGCCGCTGACCCGGGCGCGGCTCGCGACCCACGAGCGCGCGCTCGCGCAGCTGCGCGTGATCGAGGGCGAAGCGGATGCGGACATGCTGCGCTGGCAGCAGCGGCTCGGCAGCGAGGCGGCCGCCATTGCCGCATTGACGACCAACCTGCGACGGATCGACCGGGTGACGACCCTGACCCAGGGGCTGATGGTCGAGCTCGCCGACGACCTCGATCGTTATGCCGAACGGGTCGGCCCCGACGATCCCGACCTGCGCACCTGGCGCGAGCGCTTCGCGCACACCCGGCATCGCATCGCCGAGCTGCGCGAGCGTCTGGCGGTGCTCGACACGGGCACGGTGCCCACGCCCAGCGGCCTCGACGCCCTGCGCGGATCGCTCGGCGAGTTCGTCAAGCTGGTCGGGCGTGAGGACGGCGAATACCAGGCCTGGGCCGCGCGGCTCGACGGCCACGCCCAGCGGCACGCGGCGCTCGCGCAGGCGATGACCCGCTTCGCCGACGAGACGGCGTTGCGCGAGGACGAGATCGACGCGCTGCGCGCGCAGGTGCAGGCCTGGACGCAGCTCGGCGGCCTGGACGCGGACCGCAGCACGCGGTATCTGCGGCGGCTCGAACGCGAACGCGCGGCAATCGCAGCCCTGCGCGCGCGCCTGGGCGCGGAGCGCCGCATCGATGCTCAGCTGCCGGACCAGGTGGATGCGCTCGCCCAGCGGGCGGGGGCCGACGACGCGCTGGTGCGCGCCTGGCGCGAACGGCTGCGCGAATGGCGCACCCTTGGTGCCGCGCTCGCGGTGCTCGACCGTCCGGCGCCGCTGAACGAAGCGGTCGACGATCAGCTCGCGCGCTACGGCGCGCTCGTGCGCGAAGACGATGCGGCTCTCGCGCGTTGGACGGCGAAGGTGGAGCAGGTGCGGGCGCTACGCGCCGCACTCGCCCCGATCGATCAGGTGGTTCCGCTGCCGGATGGGAGCGAGACGATGCTCGCGCAGCTCGCGCAGCTGGTCGGCGAGCATGACCCGCAGCTGGGCCGCTGGCGCGCCGAGGTCGCGCGCGTGGGCGTGCTGCGCGAACGTCTCGGCCAGATCGCCGATGACGTGCTGACGGTCGACGCACAGACGGTCGACGAGCTCAACGAGCTGCTCGCGTTGATCGGTGACGCGGATCCGGAGGTCACGCAGCTGATCGAGCGCCTGCGGCTACTCGGCGGTCCGCCGCGACCGGCCTGGGCCAGCGACTACGGGCGCGATGATTACGGACTCTACGCCGATCTGACCTGCGAGGATGTGGTCCAGCGTTTCCGTTATGTGCCGCCGGGTAGCTTCCGCATGGGTAGCCCAACGGATGAGGCTGACCGCGACGCCGACGAGGAGGTGGTGGCGGTCACGCTGAGCCAGGGTTACTGGCTGGCTGCGACCGAGTGCACCCAGGCGCTGTGGCGTGCGGTCACCGGCGCGCAGCCGAGCCGCTTCCCCGGCGAGGCCCACCCGGTCGAGCGCGTCGATCACGCTGCGGTACGCGCCTTTTTACGCGAGCTCGGCTCGCGGGTGGGCGGTGCTGCGCCGCGGCTGCCGACCGAGGCCGAGTGGGAGTATGCCTGCCGGGCGGGCCGCGACGGAGCGTGGTCGGTGGTGGCGGGAGCGGAAGCCGTGCTGCCGGATGCCGGGGCGTGGTACGCCGAGAACTGCGACGGCACGCGGGAGGTCGCGTTGCGCAACCCCAACCGCCTGGGTCTCTACGATATGCACGGCAACGTCTGGGAATGGTGCGACGACGCCTACGCGCCCTATCCCGCGCAGCCGACCAGCGATCCGCACCAGCGCGGCGGCACGGCACGCGTGGCCCGCGGCGGCTCGTGGTGCGATCGCCCGGCGCTGCTGCGCGCCGGCAACCGCATCGGTCTCGATCCGGCGACCCGCAGCATGTGCCTCGGTCTGCGCATCGCGCTCGACGTGGACTGGCAGCGCGAGGAGCCGGCGGCGGCGCAGGAGGCGCTCGCGGCCGGCAAGTAACTGCCGCACGGCGTCCGGGCCCCATCGCGAGCGAAGCCCCTGAGTAGTTACGATCAGAATTCGTAACTACTCAGGCCCATCGGGCATGAGTCGTTACCTGCCTTCTTCGGGCCCCATCGCGAGCGATGGGGCTGGCGCCAGAGGGATGCTGGGCGGATAGAATCGGCGTAGCCGATCCGCCCACCCATGGATCGGCGATGCCGATCCATGGGAATCCCGACAAAGCCAGAGGGGTAGGTCCATTCGCTTGCGAATGGA
>JBEPXK010000547.1:0-3191 GCA_041641915.1 Planctomycetota bacterium | reverse complement strand
CGGCGGTATCGATCGTGCGCAGCAGTATATAGGGCGGAGCGAAGGCGGGCGGGTTCTCCATCGGCGCGTCGAACACCTTCAGACGCGCACGTTCCACGAAATCATCGGGGCTCGCAGGCACCAGGGCGATCAGGCCCCCCTTCTCGCCGGTGAGCAGGAGGTCGTCGCCGACCAGCAGCACCTGGCCGTGGCCGTAGCGCTCACCCCGCCACCGGCGCGCGCCGGTCTCGGCGTCGTGGCAGACCAGCACGCCATCGGCGAAACCGTAGAGAAAACCCTGGTGGTGTACGAGGTTGGAGAATTTCGCCTGCAGGCGGCGGTTGCGCCAGATCTCGGCGCTGCGCCAGCCATCCGCGCTGGCGTACACCCGGAAGCAGGCGGCGCCGGTGCCGTAGGCGCTGGAGATCACCAGCCGATCACCACCGACGACAACCGGCTGGGCGACCGTGGGCCACCGCCCCGGCCAGGGGATGCGCCACAGCACCGTGCCGGCGCTGGGGTCATGGCCGCAGACGCCGTCGGCGCCGAAGAGCACGACCTGCTCCACGCCGTCGAGTTGGACCCGCATCGGCGAGGAATACGCGATCGGCCCGTCGCCCCCGCCCCACAACCGGCTGCCGTCGCCAAGATCGTACGCGACCAGGCTGGCCCCCGGTCCGCCCGCGGCGACGATCACCGCGCCGTCGCAGACCAACGGCGAAGCGCTCATGCCCCACTGCGGCGCCTCGCCACCGGTGTCCTGCAGCACATCGATCCGCCACCGCGCAGAACCATCGACGCGGTCGAGGCAGTGGAGGATGCCGGTGGCGCCCATGCTCAGCACGGCATCGCCGGCGATGGTCGGCGTAGCCCGGGGGCCGATGCCGCCCATCGTGCTGGCGTAGCGCGCGGGGTAGGTATGCCGCCAACGCAAGGAGCCGTCGTCGAGGCGGTAGGCCGAGACCACCTCCTCCTCGCCGTGCTGCTCCTGGGTGATGGCCAGCTCGCCCTCGACCGCGAAGCCGGACCAGGCCGCACCCACCGGACGGCGCCAACGCACCCGGGGCGGCCTGGCCTGCCAATCGTCGGCGAGCCTGACCCCGGCGATCACGCCGGTGCGATCGTGACCGAGAAAACCGGGGCTGGCAGCGTGCGGGCGTACCGGATCGCGTTCACCGAGTTCGATCGCGCTCTCATCGGGGCGCACGTCGGCGGTCGGTTGCCAGACGAAGGCGAAACGCGGAAAGGTGTCGCCGTCGAGCGCATCGATGCGCACCAGCGCCCCGAGCGCGATCACCACGGCACAGCCGCCGCCAGCCACCAGCAGACGCGTCCGCCAGCTCAGCGGGCTGAGCCCCAACAACCATCCCAGCAGCAGGATCCCGCACGCCGTGCCGATCGCGCCGCTGATCATGAAGCGTTGGGCCACGTTGAGCTGGTCGGCCCCGTGCCAGACCAGCAACACGACCCCCAGGCCCAGCACCATCACGCCTGCGGGAAACCACGGTGAACGCACCCAACGGAACATGGCGACCTCCGACCACGCGAGGCCACCAGGGTCCAGCGACGCATCCGGCAGGCAATCGCCAAGCAGGACGGACCGGACGCAGACCCCGCGCCTCCGCCGTCGTTCCGACCCGAGGCTTCGCCGCTTCCCGGCATGCGCCGCGGCGCACACTAGAGCCATGGCCGTCGGCCTCCCGCGTCTGTTCCCGGTGGTGATCCTGGTCTCGGTGGCGATGGCACTGGTCATCGCGGTGATCGTCGGCTGGAGCATCATCTTCCCGCTCTATCACGCCGCCACCTTCACCGCCGGGACCGCGCCGGGGCTGTGGGTGATCATGGCGCTCGGCGAGGTCTTCCTCTCGCTGGTCCTGGTCGCCCTGGCCTTGTTTCTCGCCGCCGCGGTCCGCCGGCAACGCCTGCTCCGCCGGCAGGATGCCTTCATCGACACCGTCACCCACGAGCTGCGTACGCCCCTGGCGGGGTTGCGTCTCGGAGTGGAGACGCTCCAGGCCCGCCCCATGCCGGCGACGACGCAAGAGCGGTTCCTGCATCGGATGCACGATGACCTCGAACGCCTTCAGGCACTCATCGACCACCTCATCGAAGCCAACCGCCTGGCTCACGGCGAGCGCCACCTGTACGTGGAACCGGTGGCGCTCGGACCGTTGCTGGCGAATTGCCGCGACCGCATCACGGCGCGCTTCGACCTGGAACCGGGATGGTGCCAGCTGCCAGAGGAAGCGCCGGTGCTGCGCAGCGACCGCAGAGCCCTGGAGATCATCGTCCTCAACCTCCTGGACAACGCCGCCAAATACAGCGATGGCAATCCCACGGTCACGGTCGTCACCCGGCGCGAAGACGCCCGCCTGCGACTGGAAGTCCGCGACCGCGGCATCGGCTTCCCTCCGGATCAGGCCCGACAGCTGTTCCGCCGCTTCGTGCGCCTGCCCGACCACGGCGAACAGCGGGCCGGCACCGGATTGGGACTCTACGTGCTGGCCGAACTCTGTCGGCGCCTGGGCGCCCGGGCCGAGGCCCGGAGCGCCGGCCCCGGTACCGGCGCGACCTTCACCGTCGACCTGCCGCTCGCGGCGGGAGATACGATGGAGCAACAGCCATGACCGCTGCCGTCAGCCGCATCCTGCTGGTCGAGGACGAGGACAACCTGGCGCGGAACATCGCCTTCAACCTCGAGCAGGACGGGCACGAGGTGACGATCGCCGGGACGCTGGCCGCGGCCCGCACGGCGTACCGGCACACCAGCGTCGAGCTGATCGTGCTCGACCGCAAGCTGCCCGACGGGTCCGGCCTCGACCTGCTGCAGGAGGTGCGCCGCGCAAACGATCCGACCCCCGTGCTGGTCCTCACCGCCAGGAGCGCCACCTCCGAAGTCGTCGCCGGGCTGCGTTCTGGAGCCGACGACTACATGGGCAAACCCTTCGCTCTCGATGAATTCCTGCTGCGGGTGGCCGCGCTGCTCCGGCGCACGCACCGCGCAGAACGTTCATCGCCGCCGAGCCGATCGGCCGCGTTCGGCGGCAACCAGGTCGACCTGGAGACCGGGCGTGCGCGCACCGTCCATGGCACGTGTGAGCTCACCGGCACCGAACTGCGCCTGCTGCGTTATTTTGTCGCCCACCGCGGTGAGGATCTCTCGCGCCAGGAGCTGCTCACCGCGGTCTGGGACCTGCCGGCCGCCGGCCGCG
>JBEPXK010000546.1:0-3195 GCA_041641915.1 Planctomycetota bacterium | reverse complement strand
GGTGGGGCCGGCGGCCGGTGGAGCGCGACGAGCGACAGCGAGGAAGCCGGGCCCGGAGGGACGGCGGAAACGCCAGCGAAGCTGGCGAAGGGCGACCGAGGCCGTGGGGGGCGGAGGCGGCATCGCGTAGCGATAGGTGGCCCCGGTGGGGCCACGGGGCCGACGCAGCGCAAGCGCAGCCCCGCAGCGAAGCGAGGAGCAAGCGCCGCTGGTACGCGCCGAAGGCGCGAGGGGGCAGCGCCCCCTCTGAAGGAAGCTCAGTCGAGCCGATCGAGTACGTCGCGTAGCCAGGTGGCGCTGTCGCGGCCGTAATACAGCGCGTCGCTGCCCATCCAGTTGAGAATCAGCCACCCGGTGAAGCCATGGGTGTGGAGATGGCGGATGCAGGCCTGCCAGTCGAGGTCGGCATCGGCCAGGGTGCTGCGTTGTTTCGCGCCATCGACCGTGCGTCCGGCGGTAAGATGGACCGCCTCCAAGTGGGGCATCAACGCTTCATGGACCGCAAGGTGATCTGGCTGGTAGATGGCCGGCTTGGAGAGCACGCGGCAATTGTCGCGATCAACGAGTTCGAGCAGGCGGAGGGTGCCTGCGACCGTGTCGACCAGATTCCAGTCGTGCATGTGCAGCGACAGGCTGATATCGTCGGCGGCTGCGGAATCGCAGAGTTCGCGCAGGCAGTGCACGCAACGGTCCCACTGCTCCTGAGTGGCGTCGGCGCTACGGTGATTGCCAGTGAAGATCCGCAACGATCTGGCCCCGAGCAGGCGGGCCTCGTAGAGCACCCGGTGGCCGTTGGCCAGACTCTCGGCCGCGTGTTCGGGCGATTTGGTGAAATTGTAATAGGAGGAGAGCATCGGCACCGTCAGGCCCGCTTCGCGGATCTGCGCCCCAAGCTCGACGAGCTCATCGCGCTCGAGCTCGGCGACGTGCGGTTCCCAGATCTCGATCCCCTGCCAGCCCAGCTCCACGTAGAGCGGCACCAGTTCGCTCACCGTGGTGGGAAAAGGCTCGTCGCTGGCTGCGAGGTGCTTGGCCTGAAAGCCGATGGTTGACTGGCCGATGCGCATGTTTGCCTCCTGCGCCGACATGGTGCCGACGCTCGCGGCCGGTTCCAGGGCGTTGCGCCGGCGGCGATCGCCGGTTGCACCACCGTGCGTACCGGGGCAAATAGGACCATGCCCGTCCACAGCACCGCGACCGCCTCCATTCCCTTCACCGACTACGCGACGTCCGTGCCCGTGGCGATGGATGCGATCGATGCCGCCCCCGCCCTGACCGGTCGCGAGCTGGTGCTGATCAAACCCAATCTGGTCGAGGCGGTACCGCACCCGATCACCACTCCGGCGGCCTGCGTCGAGGCGCTGATCGCCTGGATCCGCACCCACGCCGACCCACGCATCGTCATCGGCGAGGGCACCGGCGCGGCCGACTACGATACTCAGCGTTGCTTCGACGAGCTCGGCTACACCGCGCTCGCGGCGCGGTGCGGCGTCGAACTGCTCGACCTCAACCACGCTCCGTGCGTCGAACGGCAGCGAGACGACTGCTCCTTCCTGCCGACCTGCCATCTGCCGCAGATCGCCTTCGAAGCGCTGCTGATCAGCGTACCGGTGCTCAAAGCCCACTCGCTGGCGATGGTCACCGGCAGTCTCAAGAACATGATGGGACTGGCCCCGCCGCTGCACTACCAGCAGGGTGGCCACTGGAAGAAATCCGCGTTCCATCGCGAGATGCACCGCGCGATCACGGAACTCAACCGCTACCGCAGCCCCGATCTCAGCCTGATCGACGCCAGCGTCGGCCTGGCCGAGTACCACCTCGGCGGGCCGACCTGCGAGCCCCCGGTGCAGCGGCTGATCGCCGGCTTCGATCCGCTCGCGGTCGATCGTGCCGCGGCCGAGGCGCTGGGCATCGACTGGCGCACCGTGCCACACCTGGCGGGCTGAACCGCCTGCGCGAGAGCCATGGCCGTCAGCCCTGGCAGTAATTCGCCACCAGGAACTCGCGCGACCGGGCCAATGCGGCGAAGGGGTCGCCGGGCGTCTGGTCCTGCTCAATGATGTACCACCGGCAGCCGCCGGCACGCAACGCGGCGATGATCCGATCCCAATCGAGGTTGCCGCTACCGACCTCGGCGAAGGAGCAACAGCCCTTGTCCTCGAGGATCGCCGCATCCTTGAGGTGGACGATGGGCATCCGCCCGGCGAGCCGCTCGCACCAGGTCACCGGGTCGGCGCCGCCGCGTTGGACCCAGAAGGTGTCGATTTCGCCGATCATGCTCGGCGCCTCGGCGTAGAGGATGTCGAGCGCCGTGCGATCGCCGAAGCGGCGGAACTCCACGGCGTGGTTGTGATAGCCCAACGCGAGCCCCGCGGCCGCGAAGGCCGTCGCGGCGGTCTCCAGCTGGGCCGCGAGGTCGTGCACCGCGGCTTCGGTATCGAGGGCCACGTGCGGATGCGGATAGGCCGTGTAGGTGCAGCCCAGGGCCTGGAGGCGGGCGATCACCGCGTCGGTCTGCTCAACGATCGCCGCCCCGGGCTCGTGCGTGGCGCAGATGGTCAGACCGAGATCGGCGCACCAGGCCTTGAGGTCCGCCGGCTCGACCGGCGCCTTCATCCCCGAGACCTGCACCGCGCTGAAGCCGGCATCGGCGAGCGTCCGCAGGCTGTGACGAACGTCTTCCGGGGTGGTGAGGAATTCGCGGACGGTGAACAGCTGGGCGGCGATGGTCTCGGGGGTCATGGAGGGCTCCTGGGGCTTCAGAATGACTTCGCGAAATCCGCCGCACTGCTACGCTTGACGGCACGACGCTGGCGCGGTTTGGCTTGCGATTCGGCGATCCGCCGCTTGAGCAGGCGCTCATAGCTGCGCGCCGAGAGCGGCAGGTCGATCGTCTTGTCCTGCCAGGCAGAGAGCAGCATGGCGTTGGCGAGTTCGACCGAATGGATGCCCTCGACCGCCGGGGCGATCAGCTCGGCCTCGCCGCGGACGGCAGCACAAAAATTACTTAGCACCTCGGCGTGTCCACCGCCATGACCCTGGATGGGGATCTCGCAATTCCATACCGGCGGCTTGCCGAATCCCTGATCGGTGCTGCGCGAGAACGCGCTCATCTCCACCTCGTTGCGGGTGAAGCGCAGCGTCCCGGCCTCCTCGACCAGCTTGCCGCGCTCGCCGACGATCTCGAGCCGGTTG
>JBEPXK010000545.1:0-3214 GCA_041641915.1 Planctomycetota bacterium | reverse complement strand
GTTTACGGCCGGACGTGCCGGCCTATGTGGACCCGGTCAAGGACGCGATCGGGGCTGGGCTGATGGTTGCTTTAAATCTCGCGACGCTCGAGGAAATGTGCGCCGCGCGAGGAAAAGACCTTTCCGAGGTCGTCCGCAAGCGCGCCGAGGAAAACAAGCTCCTGGCGGATGCCGACCTGCACGCGCCGTCGCTGCCGCGGCTGCGTGGCACCTCGGGGCTGGTCGCTCCGGCCGAAACCGAGGACGCCACGGGCGGCACCGGTGGCGAGGGCGATCGCTCCGTCAGTGACATCGCGAGCGGCATGGAGGTGCTCAGTGCTATCTACTGACCGTCGCGCGAGGCGCTTTGGGCGCCGGTCCGGCGACCGACATCAGGGGCGCCATGTGGCCACGCGCGGCTTTGGCCTGCGCGCGTCTACTGCGCGCAGCAATGACCGCAGCGTGGAGGCGGTGCTGGTGACCGAGTCGCCTGTTTGGGTGATGGACTGGGAGACGTGGCAGCCGGTGCGGGAGGTCCTGGCCATTCCAGGCCTGGTTGCCGTGCCAGAGCAGCTGCCGCTGCTCGACAGCCACAACCGGGCTCGCGTGGGCGATCAGCTCGGATCCACGCGCGATCTGCGCGTGGAGGATGACGGCGATCTGGGCCGGGTGATCGTCGGGCGGCGCTATTTGGGGCGCCAGGATGCCGCCCGCGACGCGTACGTGATGATCGAGGATGGCCATCTGACCGACGGGTCGGTGGGCTACGAGATCCTCGAGTATCGCATGCTGCGGGAGGGCGAATCCGCAGAGGTTGACGGTCGCTTCTACCGCAACGATACATCCGACCCCCTGCGACTCGTCACGCAGTGGGCTCTCATCGAAGACAGTCTTACCCCGGTCGGAGCCGATCGGGGGGCAAAGGTGCGGGAGCACCGTCATAATAATTCCCCGGGCCGCGTGCCCGGAAACAAGGAGCCCACTGTGAACAAGGCGTTCAAGCGGTGGCTGCGCGCGCGCGGCCAGAACTACGAAACCCTCGGCGAAGAGCAGCGCTCGGCGCTGCTCGAGCAGTTCCGCGGATGGTGCGTCGCCCGCGGCTACATCGGCCAGGCCGGCGGCGTGCGCGACCTGACCGACGCGCAGGTCACCGAGATCGAGGCGCTGGACGACAAGGGCCTCGCCGATGGCGACGCCGATGGCGGTCAGCGCAACGGCAATCCGCCGGCGACCGGCGGTCAGCGCGACGGCAATCCGCCGGCGACCGGCGGACAGCGCAACGCGCCTCCGCCCGCGACCGGCGGACAGGGCGGACCGGGCGGCTCGCAGGGCGCTGACGGCGAAGGTCATGGCCAGCGCGGTGGCGATCAAGATGCGATCGAGCTGCACGCCCGCCGGATGCTTGCCGACGCGGGCATCCAGCCCGCCGGTGACTTCAATTTCCGTCAGTTCAGCAGCCTCGAGGCGGTCAACGGCTACGTGCTGGGGGCCCGCGCCCAGGCGCAGCGCGATGAGCCGACCCTGCCGATCGGCGGCGCCGTGGTGACGGCCGATGGTCGCGACCGGCGCATGCGGGCCGCGGTCGACGCCCTGGCGACCATGGGCGGCGTGCGTGGCGAGGAGGACCTCGGCATGCGCCGCATGCGGCCGACCGAGGTCGTGCGCGAGATCATCAGCGCGTTCGAGCCGCATGCGGGCATGCGGATGTCCCACGAGGACGTCTGTTGTTTCGCTGCCAATCGCGACTTCGGCCGTCTGGCCCTGCGCGACGCGAACCAGGTGGCCGCGACCTTTTCCACCATCCTCGCGGATGCCAGCCAACTGGTGGCGATGGACGGCTTCCGCGCCGCCAATGTCACCAACCGTCGCTGGACGCGGTCGCGGTTCGTCGATGACTTCCGGACCGTCGAGGGCGCTGGCGTGATCGCCGGCATGCTCGCCGAGCAGGAGGCTCCCGGCGCTCCGTTCAGCGAGGCGCGCATGCTCGAAAAGAGCTACAGCGCCAAGCTCGGCCTCTTCGGCCGTAGTTTCTCGTTCGCGTACACCGACTGGCGCAACGATGCGCTTGGCGAGCTGCTCGCGACCGTGCGCAATTACGGAATGATCGCTGGCGTAACCGAGGATTACCTCAGTTACAAGGCGGCGCTGGCGATCGCGTTCTCGTCCCTGTCTCAGGTCCAGACCACGGCCGCTTTCTGGGATGACACCAACGATCGGGTCAAGCTTCAGGGCCTGGGCAAGGTCATGGGCGCGCTGGAGGGCCGCACCGTCACCGTCGGCAGCGACAAGATCCCCCTCTCGCCGGTCTCGGGCTTCATGCTCGTGCCGCCGCTGCGCAAGGCCGCAGCCCTCGCCGCCACCGGCACCGCCCCCGGTCAGCAGGCCGCCAACGACATGGCGGAGAGCCTGCAGGTGATCAGCTCGCCGTGGATGGCGAACACCGCGATCGGCGGCCATGCCGATGACTACATCGTGGGGGCCAGCAACCTGGATGGCGTCGTGGTCCTGCGCGACCGGCTCAATCCCGAGCCCGTCGTCTGGGAGGTCGGCCCCGGCCGCACGCCCGACAAGGCGTTCGTCGTCATGCATGCCGTGCGCCCCACCGTGGCCTACGCCGGCGCGTTCGAGAAAGGCGACTGGAGCTGAGTCCGTGACTCGGTGACATCGCCATAAACAACTACCGACAAGGAGCCAGGAATGGCAGTCCATCTCGACAATCTCAGCGACCGGCGCAAGTTCGTGGCCCCCACCGGGGGCGTCACGGCCTTGGTGCCCGTTGCGGTGGAGGATGTCGTGGTCATCCCCGCCGAGACCGCGGCCGAGACCGAGTCTTTCACCGGCATCTACCGCAATCACACCGCCCGCGATTTCCCCGCCGCCACTGGCGAGGCCTGGGCCACCGGTGACGTCCTGTACTGGGATGACTCCGCGGCGGTGGCGACGATCGCCACCGACACCGGGACGAACAAGGCTTTCGCCATCGCCGCGGCGGCCAAGGAGAGCGCCGCCGCGATCGGCGATCTCGACCTGATCGGCCGTCCGCTGATCTGAGTCAGTCTGCCGTGGCGTGGCCTTGTGTGGTGCATCCTGCGAGCGGGTGGCTACGCCACGGCATTTTCTCATCGTTAATCCCGGAGTCTACTGTGGGCGCTATCGAGGCGATCGTCGATTACGGAATCACTGCGGTGGTCGCCGGCGCCCTGTTCTGGTTGTTTCTGCGCGACCGCACGCGGCT
>JBEPXK010000544.1:0-3214 GCA_041641915.1 Planctomycetota bacterium | reverse complement strand
CCATCGCTCGCGATGGGGCCCGAAGAAAGCAGGTGACTACTCATGCCCGATGGGCCTGAGTAGTTACCATCAATCAACCTTCCGAGCGCAGCTCGCCATCCTCAGCCAGCTCTGGTAAGCGATAACTGGTGCTGCGACCACCACCGGGGTTCTTCATCAAGATACCGCGGTTAGCGAGATCCTTGATGTCGCGGAGGGCTGAGTCCGACGAGCACTTGGCGAGCTTGGCGTATTTGGCGTTGTTCAAGTGGCCTTGCCAATCGGGTTCAAGCATGCGATTCAACACCAGGCGCTGGCGCTCGTTGACGCCCGCTACGTTGGCGAGTCGCCACACCGCCGCTTTTCGCAGGACAGCCTGCAGGAGCTCATCCGCAGAACTCAGGCAGCGATCAAGACAGCCCATAAACCATGCCACCCAAGCAGTGATGTCGCAGCTCGCACGCTGAGCCATTTCCAGCTCGCTGTAGTATTGGTTGCGCTCGGATTCGATTTGCGCGGATAGACTGTAGAAGCGATCGGGCGTGCCATCCCCACGAGCCAGCGCCATATCGGCGATGGCCCGGCCGATGCGACCAGTGCCATCGTCAAAGGGATGGATGGTTACGAACCAAAGATGCGCTACCGCAGCGCGAAGTACGGGATCAAGAGCATCGGTGCGAGCCCACCAGTCGAGGAACTGACCCATTGCTGTCGGCACCAATGCAGCATCCGGTGCCCGATAGTGCACGCGCTCATTGCCAAGGGGCCCAGATACGACCTGCATCGGCCCCGCTTCGCCATCACGCCAAGCACCAACCGTGATGGTGTACATGCCGCTGCGCCCAGTTGGGAATAGAGCGGCATGCCAGGCGAAGAGTCGCTCTGCAGTCAACGGCGCCACGCAGTTCCTCGTGGCATCGATCATCATCTCGACCATGCCATCGACTTCGCGACTGGGCCGGGGGAGTCCGGCGACCTCAAGGCCCAGCTGCCGGGCGACTGAAGACCGCACTTCATCCGTGCTCAGACGCCCGCCTTCAATGGCCGAGGATTTGACCACTTCGTTAGTCAGAGCGGTCAAGCTGGCTTCAGACCTCAGGTCAAAACCAAGAGCCCCCATCCGGCCAAGGTGTCGACCCTGCTTATGCCGCAGCGCCGCCAAGGGCTGGGCCAGACGATCCTCGTCCCAATGAAGCCCCGGCCATTCAGGCAGCTCATGGACATAGGTCATTCACCGCTCCTCATGCGGTGAATATAGTCGGGGTTCACCGCATGGCCAGAGTCAATCACCGCATAAAGGGCGGCGATTAATAGTCTATTCGCCGCAGGCTCATCCCAGGCTCAAGAGGCCCATGGCAAATGGGCTTCAGTGAGCCCCATGAGCCAGTACGGCGTAGGTGTAGCATATATAGTTACTTACGTCATGACCTGACTTCTGCTCTGGGCCATGATGACCCGGCAAGATCAGGTGAGAATCGTCTATCGTTGGCCAGTCAGGTGAGCCAAGCAAAGCCCCACACGAAAGTGCGGGGCTTTCGTCCGCTCCTTGCGCCAACTGGTCGGCCCGACGCCCAGGCGCTGGCGCGAGGCCCGCATGCGGCGGGAGTTGTGACGTCGGCTGGCCCGGATCGATCCACTCCGGGGATCCGCCGATCGATGCCTGCCCGGCATCTGCAAGGGCGGACATCCTACCAGGCAGCTGCTTGTCCCGGCTGATCGGCCCTCCAGGATGTCCGGCAATGCCGCCCGCCGCCCGCCTTTCACCGTACGGACCACTCCGCGTCTTTCCCCTGGTGTTTCTCACCGCGATCACTGTCGGCAGGATGTGGGCAGCGGACACGACCCCGCTCGAGGACTGCGATCCGCTGTGGTTGGGCGATCATCGCTGGACGCGACCCGGTGAAGTCAACTCCCTGCTGTCGATTCCCGGCGAGGAGGCGGTCATCGTCGTCTCTGGTCGCCATGCCTCCCATGGCGGCCATCGGGCTTTGAACCGGATCGCGCGTTGTCCGTGGGCAGAAGACGAGCCGGTGGTCCATCTCCTGGGGATGGAGGGCCAACCCGATAGTGCGGCGCTGTCGGCCGACGGCCGGTGGCTGCTCTGCGCTGCCAGTGGCAGCGAGGGGGTCGTGTTCTTCAACCGCGATAACGGTCGCCAGGTGGCCAGCTTCGCACGCCACGGCTGGGCCTATGAAGGACTGGCCATCTCCCCCGATGGCAGGCGGGCCGTGGCCGGTAGCCAAGGGGAGGCTGGCTTGCTGCTCGACACCCGGTCCGGTGAGGCCCTCGTTTCGCTGGAGACGATCGTCCGCGAAGCGGTCGTCCTGGGCGAGGGACTGGTGGCCGTCAACGGCGGACGGCGGGGGCTCACCATATTCGACTGGGAGGGCGAGCGTCGCCTGCGGGTCCCCTTCGACCCCAAGGCGCGCTTCGGCGGTGAGCACGCCCATCTGGCCTCCAGCGCTTCGGGAAACCTGCTGGCCATCGGTGGTCCGGACAACCGGGTGGCGTTACTCGACGTCGATCTGCAGGAAGTCGCGGTGGAACAGCAATGGCTGTGGCGTGCCGAAGAACCGAACAACTTCACCAAAGCAGTGGCCGTCCGATCGGACGGCACTGCCGTCGCTGCGGTTTCCTATGATGGCTCGATCCGGGTTTTCGCCGCTGATTCGGGAGAGGTCCTGCACCACCTTCGGCTCCCCGTCCGTGGCGACATCTGGAATGTTGCCGTCGCCTGGTGTGGAGCCGAAGAGCGGTTGATGGTTTCGGCCTTGGGGCATCTCTATCGCGTCGACCTCCAAGGGGGTAACGTCCTGCCCGCGTCCACCGGCCATGGCTTCGATCTGCTTGGACTCGCCTTGTCGCCGGATGGCACCCGCCTGGCCTCCATCGGTAGGGATCGTCGACTCCAGGTCTGGAGCGTCTCCGACGGCTCCCGATTGGCTTCCCACCTCCTGGAGGAGAATCCGGATGACGTGGCCTGGACCGACAAGGATCACTGCCTGGTCATCGGTGGTGGCGCACAGGCCAAGGTCATCCAGGTCGAAAGCGGCGAGACCAGTCTCCTGCTGCCTGATCGCGAATATGCCATCCCAAGCGAACGCTCGGTCGTGGTCGATCAGCGTGCACAGAAGGCCTGGATCACCTATGCCGATAGCCTGGTCCGGGAGTGGGATCTCCAGAAGGGGGTCATGACCGGTTCCTGGACGATGTCCGGAGGCATGTTGCACATGCT
>JBEPXK010000543.1:0-3217 GCA_041641915.1 Planctomycetota bacterium | reverse complement strand
CGGTCGCGCGCAGGGCGTGCGCGCCGCTGCGCACGCCGCGACCGGCGTCGCTGACCGACCAGGGGCAACCGGCGAGCAGCTCGCTCGCCCAGCGCCGGCCAACGCAGTGACAGGTGAAGCCGGCGTCGCTCAGGGCGCGCAGCGCCGGCAGGGCCATGACCACGTCGCCGACCCAGTTGGGCAGACGCACCGCGAGCCGGGTGCTCATGCCGGGGAGCCCGCGTCGAGCGCGGCGATCAGCGCCTCCGGAGCGAGTCCGCCGTGCGGTTCGACGGCGAGGAAGGCAGTGCCCGCGGCCGCGGCGGCGCCGCCGTCCTCGCGCCGGTTGTCGCCGATGTGCAGGATCTCCTGCGGGGTCACACCGAGATGATCGGCGATGGCCATCAGCATGTCCGGGTCGGGTTTGGGGCGGCCACGCAGGGTCGAGGGCAGCACGAGGACGAAGGGCCCGAGGCCGAGTTCCGCGATCACCGGACGGATACGCAGGTCGAAATTGCTGGCGATGGCCGCCGGGATCGCGCGTCGGCGCAGCTCGGCCAGCGATGCGACCACACCCGGTAGTACGCGCCAACGGCGGGCCTCGCCGAAGGCGGTGAACACCGCCGCGGCCAGATCCTCGCTCACCGGCTGCCCGGTGGCGGCGGTGAAGCAGTCCTGGACCACGGCGGTCCAGAAGGCGCGGGCGTCGTCCTCGTCACGCCCGTAGGGTACCGGCCAGCTGCTGCGTACGCGGTGGAAGCAGGGCACGAAATGTGCTCGCATGGTCTCCACCGCGACGGTGATGCCGTGCGCCGCGGCCAGTTCGGCGTAGATCGCACCCGGGTGCGGATCCGGGGTGACGATGGTGCCGTGGAAATCGAGGGTGACGGCGCGGATGCCCATGCCTGCCTGTGATCAGCCGATGTCGAGGAACCAGGAGGCGAAACGGATCATCAGGCCGTTGGTCGCCAGTTTGGTTCCCCGCACCATCTTCTTGTGCGCTTTGAGCCGCTCGCGGACCTTCTTGCGGAACAGCTCGCTGAGATAGGCCATGACCAAACCGAAGATCGGCGCGAGGATCAGCCCGAGCACGGTGGAGCCGAGGTAGAAGTGGTCGGAGAGCCACGAGTGGTAGAGCAGCGGGACGTCGGCCATGGCGCGGGCGAGGCCGTCGAGGGCACGGCCGACGCCCAGCGCCGCCGGCGCGAAGAGCAGGCTGAGCGCCGCGCCGATGGCCCAGAACATCAGCACCGAGCCGAAGTGGCAGTTGATCACGATCGCCAGGCCCAGCACCGCCAGACCGAGGGGGGCGGGATAGGTGAAGCCTGGCAACACCGGCATGAAGCCGAGCAGTGTGCCGAGGACCACGCCGAGGAAGACCTGCCACGGGGCGTTCGAGCCGTTGATGATCTTGAAGAAACGACGGATCAGCGAGAGTGGATTCATCTCAGCGCCCCAATCCCCGGATGAAGTCCTTGGCCTTGTCCTCGAGCTCCTTGCCCTGTTCCTTGCCGCTCTCCAGGCGGTCCTTCAGCGCCTCGTCCGGATCGCGTTCGCCCTCGATGATGTCCTTGAGCCCCTGTTCGGCCTCGCCGCGCGCGCGCTCCCGCAGGTCTCTGGCCTGCTCCGCGAGCTCGCGCTTGCCGGCCTCGGCGGCGCGCTGGGCCAGCTGTTTGAAGTGCCGCTGGATCGAGCCGACCAGCCCCTCCAGGCCCAGGCCCTTGGCCATCGGCGCCCAGGGCGCGCCACCGAGTTCGATGGTCCACACCAGTTCGAGCGGGCGGTCGGGGTCGATCTGTTGCTGGAGCCGATGCAGGCGCTCGAGCAGCTCGGCCGCCTTGCGCGCGGTCGACCCGGCGCCGTCTGCCGGGTTCATGCGCGGGTCGCGCATGGTGACCACGATCGCGCCGTCGAGCACGCCGTCGGTCCAGGCGGCGTCAACGGCGATGCGCGTCGGGCCCGAGAGGTTGTAGGCCGCGACCTCCTCTCCGGCGACGGTGGCGCTGGCGAGCTGGGCCAGGTCGACGCCGTCCCAGTCGATGGTCACCTCCCCGCGGCCGCTCTCACGCCAGAAGCGTTCGAGGACGATGGCCCCGGCATCCCGTGTGGTGAAGCGGCCCTGCAGCTCGGTGCGTTCGCCGGGGTCGAGAATCGGTGTGACCATCGAGCCCTGCAGTTTCCAGGCGCCGATATCCAGCGGTCCGGGCGCGGCTGCGGCCCCGGTAGCGGCCTGCCGGTCGGGCAGTTCGATGCGTTCGCCGTCGAGTGCGAGCTGGCGGATGAGCAGCCGCGGTATGCGCCGCTTGTAGGGGCCGGCGTAGGGCTCGTAGCGGACCGAATCGCGTCGCGGATCGAACTGGAACGGTTGCTCGGCCTGGTCCTCGTCGTCGTCGCCGCGGCTCATGTAGCGCCGGGCGCGGTCGAGCCAGGGCTTCCATCGCTTGTAGATCGCGACCCAATCGGTCGGCGGCTCCTGATCCTCCACCTCCACATCCGGTGGCAGTTCCTCTTCCGGCGGCTGGAGGAAGTCGGGCAACGTGCCGTCGGGGAAGCGGCGCGCACTGAAGCTGGCCCCGGTCAGGGCGAGACGGTCGAAGACCAGATCGCGATCGGCGAGGCTGGCCATCAGGCCGATGTCGACGGTCGCCTCTTTGGCGGCGATGACGGTATGGCTGGCCTGTTCGTGCCATTCCTGCAACTCGGCCTCGCGTAGCGAGGCCCGGGTGGCGAACAGGTCGATGTCGATCGCGGTCTCCTGGCTCAGAGCCATGTTCTCGTGCTGGATGGCCTGGCGCAGACGCGCGGCGAGCATCGGCTCGAGCAGGAGCTCGAACAGCGCCCAGCCGACGACGACGACGACCATCAGCAGCACCACGCCGCCCCAGCGGATCACGCCCGGCCGTTTGACCGCGGTCGCCTCCTCGGCTTCCTTCTCGGCTTCCTGCTCCGTCGCGGTCCCGGTCTCATCCGGCGGAGTCGCGGCGTTGCCGGCCGGATGCGGCGGCGCGGCGGGGGCCGGCTCGTCCGGCGACGGATCCGCCGGCGGGGTGGCGGTCTCGCCGGCCGGGTGCGATTCCGGGGCCGGCTCGTCCGGGCGCTGCGGTGGGTTGTCCTCGCTCATGACCTTCCTCGGAGCCGGTGGATGAGATCAGGTTTCGCCGGCCGCGACGAGTTGCGGCACGACGTTGCGCTGGCCACAGCGCGGGCAGTCCATGGCCTCGCCGGGCAGGCGGTGGGC
>JBEPXK010000542.1:0-3218 GCA_041641915.1 Planctomycetota bacterium | reverse complement strand
CCCCGCAGGCAGAAACCAGTCCATGTCATGGGAGCGGCGGTGCCCGAACCGCAAGGCGAGTGACAGTCCGCCGGCGAGGACGGCTCCGCTCCCCTGCAGTGCCGATGAACACGCTGACAGGGCCTCGGCCTGGCCGTCCCCCAGGACCTCGCGGTGCAGTCCGGTCACGCAGCTACCCAGGGCGTTTGCGGGGGTGGTGCCACATCGGTATCGAGCACACACTGCCAGAGCGCAAGGCTGCGTGGTGAAAGGCGACGTGCGACCCGGGGAAGGACCACCCTCAGCGCATCGCGCCCGGCCGTGCGTATCAGCCAACGCATCGCGGAGAGATCACCGCGGTCCATCACAGCAGCGGAGACCACCGACAGTGGCAACTCCGTGTGGCCGGACCGATCGTATGGCCAGAGCAGCACGTCTACCTCTGGTGGCAATGCGGCGACGGTAAGAGTTGGCTCATCCATGGAATAGATTGTAGCCGGGCAGCAGCGCTTGAAAGGCGTGAGCGTTGAGGGTGCGGGGGAGGGACTGTGCAAAAGGACTTGCGGGTATGAGGCGTTGCCCTGGCTCGAGGGTCGATTCGCCGGGCTGATACATTTGGAGTCGTAACTACTCAGGCCCATCGGGCATGAGTAGTTACCCGCCTTTTTCGGGCCCCATCGCGGGCGATGGGGCTGGCGAGCGAGGGATGGTGGGCGGATGGAATCGGCGCAGCCGATCCGCCCAGCCATGGATCGGCGATGCCGATCCATGGGAATCCCGACAAAGCCAGAGGGGGAGGTCCATGCGCTTGCGAATGGACCGTAGGGGCGAAGCCCCTGAGTAGTTACGCGCAGATGCCGCGCTCAGCGCTGCGATCCCGGTTGGGGCGGCCTTTGACTCGAGTCAGACGAAGGCGCGGGTGTGCAGCTCCGGGATCAGAGCGAAGTGTTCGTCGGCGGTGAGCAACTCCGCCAGCGGGTCGGCAAGTGCGCAGGCGGCGATCCAGAGGTCGTTGGTCGGGATGGGTCGGCCGATGCGTCGCAGGTGCACGAAGACCTTGGCGTACTCCGCTGTCACGGCATCGTCGATGGGCGCGACGCGGCAGCGGGGCGAAGCGAGGAACCAAGGTGGGCCTCCGCCCACAACCCAAGGGTTGAGCATTGGGCTCCGGCCCACCTTTCTGCTCTTTCAACAGGGGACTTCGTCCCCCGAACCCCCTGTGCCTCGACGGCTTGTGACAGCGCCTCTTCAAAACGTTGTTTTTGTCGCTGTCACAAGCAATCGAGGCACTAGTGGTCTGTCTGAGCAATCCTGTAACATATGCTTGGCTCAGCTGGCCAGCGCGCTCAACCCCTTGGCCGCGCGGAGCAGCCGGTCCTCGGCGAGCTGCGGCGCCTGCAGGTGGAGGCCGATCGGGAGGTCGTCGGCGTCGGTGCCCCAGGGCAGCGAGAGCGCGGGGATGCCGGCGAGGTTGGCGCCGATGGTGAACACGTCGCTGAGGTACATCTGCAGCGGGTCATCGAGCTTCTCGCCAAGGCGGAAGGCGGGTGCCGGAGTGGTCGGGCCGAGGATCACGTCACAGCGGGTGAAGGCGGTGGCGTAATCCCGGCAGAGCAGGTTGCGCACCCGTTGGGCCTGGAGGTAATAGGCGTCGAAGTAGCCGGCCGAGAGGACGTAGGTCCCGGTGAGAATGCGGCGTTTGACCTCGGTGCCAAAGCGCTCGTCGCGGGTGCGGCTGTAGAGCTCGTCGAGGGTCGCGGCCGATTCGCTGCGTGGCCCGTAGTGAACGCCATCGTAGCGTGAGAGGTTGGACGCCGCCTCGCCGGTGGCGATGACGTAATAACAGGCCACGGCGTAGCGTTCGTGCGGCAGGTCGATCTCGACGATCTCGGCGCCGGCATCGCCCAGGGCGGCGCAGGCCGCGGCGAGGCGTGCGGCGATGGCCGGCTCCACCCCCTCGCGGTGGGAGGGGAACACCCCGATGCGCAGACCGCGCAGTCCCGCTGCGGCGTCTTCGTCAGCTGCGGCGGTGAAATCCAGGGCGTGGGGCACACTGCTGCTGTCGCGCGGATCGACCCCGGCGATGGCGGCGAGGCAGAGCGCGGCGTCGGCCGGGTCGCGGCTGAGCGGGCCGATCTGGTCGAGCGATGAGCCGAAGGCGATCAGGCCGTAGCGGCTGACGCGGCCGTAGGTCGGCTTGAGACCGCAGGTGCCACAGAAAGCGGCCGGTTGGCGGATCGAGCCACCGGTATCCGAGCCGAGCGCGAGTGGAGCGATGCCGGCCGCGACCGCGGCCGCGCTGCCGCCGGAGCTGCCGCCGGCGACCCGGTCCGGGGCAGCAGGGTTGCGGGTCGGCCCGTAACAGGAGGTCTCGCACGACGAGCCCATGGCGAACTCGTCCATGTTGGTCGCGCCGATGATCACCGCCCCGGCCGTGCGCAGGCGTTCGACCGCGGTGGCGTCGTAGGGGGAGACGAAGCCCTCGAGGATGCGCGAGCAGGCGGTGGTCGTCCGCTCGCGGCAGCAGATGTTGTCTTTGATCAGCACCGGCACGCCGGCCAGCGGCAGGGTCTCGCCAGCGGCGACGCGTGCGTCGACCGTCCGCGCTTCGTCGATGGCGGAGTCGGCATCGACGCGGACCACCGCGCCGGTGTCGTCGGCGCGGGCGCGATCGAGCGCGGCCGCGACCTCCTCTACGGCCGTGGCGCCGCCGTTGACCGCGGCGGCGATGCTGCGGGCGCTGCGGCTCATCGCTCGACCGCCTTGGGCACGAGGAAGGCATGGTCGTTGGCCAGCGCGGCGTTGCCCAGCACGGTGTGCCGATCGAACACCGTCCCGGGCACGTCATCGCGCTCGACGTTGACCAGTCCGGTGACCTGCGCCACCGGTTCGACGCCGTCGGTGTCGACCTCGCCCAGTTGCTCGACGTAACCGACGATCCGGTCGAGCTCGGCGGTCATCCGCGTCAGCTCGTCGGCAGTGAGCTCGAGTCGGGCCAGGCGTGCGATATGCCGGACCTCGGCTTCGGTCAGGGCCATAACGATCTCCTCACCCATGCCCGGGGTCGGATTGACCGCCGGGCGGAGAGGTCAGGCTAGACCGGTGCCCGGAAAGTCCAGAAGCTCGCGCCGGTGACAGGGCTGGCTCCGGCGCCACGGTTGAGGCTTCCCTCATCTATGGGCTGGACGTCAAGCACCAATTCCGCCCCAGTTACTCTTGGGATGGACTTCCCCCGTTCT
>JBEPXK010000541.1:0-3220 GCA_041641915.1 Planctomycetota bacterium | reverse complement strand
GCCGGGGCGGGGTCGTTGCGGACGTCGACCATGGGCAGGCGGCGCAGCAGGTAGAGGTACAGCTGGTCCAGGTCGCGGGCGATCTCGCCGCCGCGCTCGGCGTCCAGCGAGGCCATCAGCGCGGTGACGATGTCGAGCGCGCGCTTGTTGGCGGCCCAGCGCTTGTTGACGTCGCCGGCCTCGATCGCTGCGACGGTCTCGTGCAGCGAGCTGATCGCGCGCTCGTAGAGCATGGCGACCTGCAGGACGGGGGAGGCGCCCATGGCCTCCTGGGTGCCGTAGGCTTTCGCAGCGTTGTTGTACAAGGCACGCTCTCCTCGATGTCGGGCAGTGGACGGGGCCGTCGGGGACCGAAGACCGGCCTAGAGGGCCCCGGAAGGCAAGTCGTCTTAAGGCGTCACGGGCGCGTTCCGGCGCTAGCGATCCCGGCGCAGGGAGTCGGTCAGGCCCCGGAGGCTTTCGGAGATCGTGTCGAAGCGGGCGAGCGCCTCCTCCATGCGGATGAAGCTGTCCAGCAGCTGCTCGCGCTGGTAGGCGAGGCGGCGCTCCAGGCGTTCGATCTGCTCTTCCGAGCGGGTGTTCTCGCTCTTCAGGTCATCGATCGCGGTCTCGATCAGGCCGGCTTCCTCGTCCAGCAGGTCGTCGCTGGCGGCGTGCATGTTGGCGCCAATGCCGCGGGAGACGTTGAACTCGATCGTGGTGGTGCCGCCCGTATCGCCCCCGGAGTACAGCAGCGTCAGCCCTTCCGCGCCGGTCTCGTCGGTGAAGGTGATCCGGTTGCCGTCGACCTCGACGGCGGTGGAACTGCCGTTGAGGTCGGCGGTGATCACCCCGCCGGTGACGCTCAGGTTGAGCTGGTAGGGGGTGGCGGACGGCTGGGTGTCGCCGGTGAAGCCGACCATCGTGATGTCTGGATCGTTGGCGCTGAACTCGAAGGCGAACAGCTCGCGGATGCCATCGGGATCGTTCAAGAGGGCTTCGTTCAACTCGCCGTCGTCGATCACCAGCGTATCCTCGCGGGTGGGATCGGCGACGCCGTCGTTATCGACGAAGTCGATGCCGATCTGACCGAGCACTTCCAGATCGCCGCTGACGTTCTGCGCGCCGAGCGAGAAGACACTGGCAAGCTCCGCCTCGACGTCGGACAGCACGCGGTTGCCTTTCAGGGCGCCGACTTCGTCCTCGTCCATGCCCTCGAGCGCGAACTCGTTGCGCTGGGCGTTCAGGTACTGCTTGACGTCGTTGTAGGCGTCGACGAAGTCGGCGATCGCGGTCTTGACGCTGTTCAGGTCGCGCTCGACGCCGATTTCCACGGTCGTCCCCGGCTCGGCCTTGAAAAGGTCGACCGTCATGCCCTGGAACAGATCGTCGATGGTGTTGGTGCTGCGGGTGATGACCCGCTCGACGTCGGCGTTGTTGGTCAGGTTGAGAAGGCCATTTAGCCCGCCGGTATCGGTGAACGTCACGTTCGTCGCGTTGGGCGTCGACACCTGTAAGCGGTAGCTGCCGTTCTCCTCGACCACAGAGCCGGACAGGCTGCCTGCAAAGTCGATCCGTCGCGCGATATCCGCCAGCGTGTCGGTCGTAGTGTCGTAGCTGATCGAGTAGCTTTGTGTGATCCCACCGGCATCTACGTAAGCCAAATCTAGGGTGTCAGTCGTCGCGGTGCCGGTAACGGTCTCGATCGTCTGGCTCTGGCTCGACAAGGGGTCCGACTGCAGAGCGTTCGCGATGGTCAGGCCGTCCGCCTTAAGCTTGGCGTTCTGCGCCGCCTGGAGTTCGTTGGCCACCGCGCCGCCGGTCAGCACGCCGATCTGCTCTAGCACCTTATCGGGGTTGGTACCGGCAGCACTGTCGGAGATTTTGATCTCCTGACCAGTGTCATCTGCACTCAGCGTCAATGTGAACGCGTTATCCGACACCTGCACGATGCTCGCTGTGACCCCAGTCGGCGTGTCGCCGGTGTTGGCATTGTTGATCCGGTCGCGCAGGTCGAGCAGGGAGTCGTCGTTTTGGACGAAGATGTCCGTGCCGTTGATTTGGATAGTTCCTTCGACCGGATTTGTTGTTCCGAACGCGTCTTGCAGCGTCGTGGTCGACGAGGTCGCGGTCGCGGAGGCAATCCGGTGAGCTGTTGCACGCTGCAGCACCTCGACCTCGTGCGTGCCCAACGCCGCCCGGTTTGTGACGTTGACTCCCATGATGCTGGTCGGCTCGGACGCGGTCGTGCTGTCCGTCCGGAAGGCGTTCAGAAAGGCCTGCTTGCTGGCGAAAGCGTCGGTGCTGCGGTCGATCGAGACAGCGCCGCGCAGTACGTTGACCGCCTCGCGCAGCCCGCTCAGGCGGTCGCCCAGGACGTTCAGCGCGGCGATCTTCGCGGTGTTGTCGTCGATCTTGGTCTCCAGCCGGTCCACCGGGATCCGGCGGGCCTCCATGATGGAGTCGACCGCCTGGCGGAAGTCGATGCCCGAGCGCAGGCCGGAAAACGACACGTTGCCGTTGCCGTCGGAGCTAAGCGCGTTCTGGTTGAACAGTTCCATCGCTGGCTGGCCCTTCCTGGCCGTCTTCGCCCGGACGCGCGTGCGCGCGGGCCCTGGGGACTTAGGCGCGTTTGTCGAACATGGCGCCGATCAGCGCCTGCACCCGCTTGGCGAGGTCGACCAACTCGTCCGGCGGCACCTCGCGGATGACCTCGCCGGTGTCGCTGTCGACCACGCGCGCGATCACCCGGTTCAGGTCTTCCTCGACTCGCATGCGCACTTCCATGCGCTGCGGCGCCACCACGGCCTTGTCGAGCGATCCGGCAATCGCCTGGGTGAGCGCGCGCTTGGTCTCGGCGCTCTTGTCCGCGATCGCGGGGCTGCGCTCGATCCGGGCCTCACGCCCGGTCGGCTGGGTCGCCTGCGTCGGCGGAGAGATCTTGACGATATCCATCCTGGAACCCGTCCCGCTGCGGCGGTTGTCAAAGGACCTAATAAGACGGCTTGGACGAATAAGCGGTTAAAAGAACGACGCCGGGGCGGGAGAATACGGTTTGGCGCGCGCGGCTAGGGGCGACGGTGGGGAAGGGGGCGAACCCCCTTCCCCGGGTCGTCCAGTCGAGCCTGCTGTTACCGGAAGAGGGACAGCAGGTTCTGCGGCAGCTGGTTGGCCTGCGCCAGCATCGAGGTGCCGGCCTGAACCAGGATCTGCTTGGAGGTGAACTTCGACATCTCCGCGG
>JBEPXK010000540.1:0-3225 GCA_041641915.1 Planctomycetota bacterium | reverse complement strand
GATCTCCGGGTTCTGGTTTGCGTCTGGCAACGAAACCTTACCGGGGAAACGCGATGACCACCGCCGTGGATAAGTCGGCCGCCGCAGCGACCGCCACGAGTCCGGCGGCGGCGGCCGACTTATCCACAGCTCCTACACCACTCGGCGGGAAACCTCCAGGCGTTGTTGTGGTGGACGCCGCGCCAGCCGGAGCAAGCCGCGCTGTGGGAAAGCACGGTCATGCTGTCGGAGCGTTTTTTCAACGAGATCACGGAGACCCCGGTACCGATCGACCTGCGGGCGCTGAAGGCGCTCAAGCAATCTCCGATGGCGCTCGATGTCTACCTCTGGCTGACCTACCGCATGTCCTATGTGAACAAGCGTACGCGGATTCCCTGGTGCGCCTTGCAGATCCAGTTCGGTTCGGACTAGCCGGTGACCGCTCAAGGCCGGCGGGATTTCAAGAAGGCGTTCCTGCGGGCGCTTGCCAAGGTCTCCGTGGTCTACCCGGCCGCCCGTCTCGATGACACGCCCGACTGTCTGATCCTCATGCACAGCCGGCCACATGTCGGCCGTTACTGAGAGCGCGCGGCGCCCATTTCATATCCACGCATAAACGTTCCCGCTGCATTGTGGCGGGTCGTTGATGTGTTGAAGCTTCTCATATCGGTGAGTGTGGGCATGCGGCCATTCGAGCCGACAGGTTACGGTGGCGGGTTCTGGCGGAAGCAGCGTCTTCTCGAGATTGAGCGGCCCTGCCGCCAGGCATAATCAAAGGGGAGTTACGGTGTCACAGTTCGCGATGAGGCAGAGTGAGGCTATGCACGAGGAGTGGGATGCTGCGGCGCAAGGTCCTGTTGAATGGGCTGGTCTGCTTGAGGGCTATTCTCGGAAAAGGCAGAACGCGCGGCAATCGGAAGCTGCTGTGTTTCGTTTGGAGCGGCACGACAGGCCGACGCTGTTTATCAAGACGGAGCCGGTAACGCTTCACTCCGAATTGCCCGGCGAGGCTACGCGGCTGCGCTGGCTGACCGGTAATGGAGTGTCGTGCCCGCAGGTGCTCGCGGAACTCACGGACGAGAATCGGCACTGGCTGCTGATGACCGGCCTTCCTGGTCACGATCTGAGTTCGATGCACGAGCTCGGGTCTGCGCACATCGTGGAGATCGCAGCCACCGCTCTGCGAGAATTACACGCGCTTGACGCCACTCGATGCCCCTTCGACCAGAGCCTCGATCGCCGCCTGGACCATGCCAGCAGGCGGGTCGCAGACGGGCTAGTCGACGAGGATGATTTCGACGAGGTCAACTTTGGTCAGAGCGCGGCCGACCTATTTGAGGAGCTATTGCGGAACCGGCCATCGCAGGAAGATTCGGTGGTCACCCACGGGGATGCCACCTTCTCGAACATCATTGTCGATGGCAGGAGGTTCTCCGGCTTTATCGACTGCGCCAGGCTTGGTGTTGCCGATCGCCACCAAGATCTCGCATTGTTGGTTCGTGAAGTGCATCATGTGCTGGGTCCGGAATGGGTAGACGTGTTCCTGCAGCTTTATGGATACGGCGTCGACGGGAAGCGGCTCCAGTTCTATCAGCTTCTTGATGAGTTCTTCTGAACGTACGGACTCAAGAACGGTCCTCAAGGTTTCGAATTTTTCACCCCTGCACAATCCCGTTGAGCGGCTTGGGAAGCCCAAGTTCAGAATGCAGTGCTGGAGTATCTGCTGACCGTACGCGAACGGACTGGATACGACGTTAGAACAATCGTGACCCGCAACGCTGACCAGGACGGTTTGAGTTCTGACTGAGTCGTTCGTGTTTGCGGCGTCGCGGTGGTTCTGTGGCGAATGTCGGTTCCTGATCCAACAGTGACGAACTTCGCCTCGACGCCCTCAAACTCGCCAAAACGATCGTGCCCACTGGCGTGGTGTAGGAGCCGCGGGGTCGCCGCATTTCCCGGCAGGACATTGCCAGGGTCTCAGCTGGCCACGGCGGCCAGCATGGGCGGGGTATCGTCGCTCACCTCGCTGATCGTGGCCAGGGTCATGTAGCGGCAACGCTGGACCGCCCGTTCGTCGTTCTGCTCCAGCAGCAGGGCGCCGACCAGGCGCTTGATCGCGGCCTCGTTGGGAAAGATTCCGACAACCTCGCTGCGCCGCTCGATCTCGCCGTTCAGCCGCTCGATCCCGTTGGTGGAGTGCAGCTTGGTCCAGTGCGCTTTCGGGAAGGTCATGTAGGCCAGGAGATCGTCCTCGGCCGCGTCCATGATCGCCGCGAGCTTGGGCAGCTTCGGGCGCATCTGATCGGCGACCTGGCGCCACTGAGCCTTCGCCGAGGTGACGTCCGGCTGGGCGAACGCGGTGTCGATGGACACGCAGTCGGCGCCAAAGGCGCCAAGGCCGCGATCAGGCGACGCCCCTGCTTGCCCGCGTGGGCCATCAGGTTGCGGACGAAGTGCACACGACAGCGCTGCCAGGTGGCGCCGAGAACCTTCGTGACGGCGGCTTTCAAGCCCTCGTGGGCGTCGGAGACCACCAGCTTCACGCCCTGCAGTCCCCGCCTGCGCAGCTTGCGCAGAAACTCGACCCAGAAGGTCTCCGCCTCCGACAGGCCGATGTCCATGCCGAGCACCTCGCGGCGGCCGTCGGCGTTGACGCCGATGGCGAGAACGACCGCCACGGAGACGACGCGCCCCTCGCGGCGCACCTTCAGATAGGTCGCGTCCAACCAGAGATACGGCCAGTCGCCCTCCAGCGGGCGCTTCAGGAACGAGGCGACGCGCTCGTCGATCTCCTGGCAGAGCTTGGAAACCTGGCTCTTGGAGATCCCGCTCATCCCGTCGCGCGGACCAGTTCGTCGACCGAGCGGGTGGAGATGCCCTGGATGTAGGCTTCCTGCACGACGGCGGTGAGCGCTTTCTCGCTGACCCGCCGCGGCTCCAGGAACTGTGGGAAGTAGCTACCCTTGCGCAGCTTCGGGATACGCAGCTCGACCGTGCCGGCGCGGGTCTCCCAGCTCCGATCCCGGTAGCCGTTGCGCTGGGTCAGTCGGTCGGGGGTGCGTTCACCGTGGGCGGCGCCGGTCTTCGCCTCGACCTCAAGCTCCATCAGCCGCTGCGCAGCAAAGCCGGTCATCTCGCGCAGCACGTCGGCATCGGGCTGCTTGGCCAGCAGGGTCTGCAGGGTCATCATGTCGTCGGTCATCGTGGATCTCCGGGTTCTGGTTTGCGTCTGGCAACGAAACCTTA
>JBEPXK010000539.1:0-3246 GCA_041641915.1 Planctomycetota bacterium | reverse complement strand
TTTAGCGTACATTTGTAAACCATGAGCGCGCGCAGTCAGGATATGGGGGAGCGGATTCGCCTGGCTCGCAAGGCCGCCGGGTTATCCCTGCGAGCCCTGGCGGACCAGATTGGCATCAGCCACACCATGGTGGCGAAGCTCGAGAAGGGCGAGGCGGTGCCGGCTTCCGGGATGCTGTTGAAGCTGGCGCAGGCACTTGGCGTGAAGGTCGCATGGATCATGCGGCCGACGCGGCATTCGCTGACAGCCATAGAGTATCGGAAGAAGAGTAACCTTCCGGCAAAGGAACGACACCGGGTGATGGCGCGCGTTCGTGATCACTTCGAGCGCCGGCTCGAGGTGGAGGGTCTCAAACCGGAGTCAACGCTCCAGTCGTTGGCTGTGCCCGATCGTATCCCGGCTTCGATCAAGTCCTTCGAGGAGGTCGAACGGGCTGCTGAGCTCCTGCGCGACGAGTGGGAGTTGGGGACGAACCCGATTCCTGACCTCATTGACGTCTGCGAGGCGCACGGCCTGCGTGTGTTCACTATCCCCGATGGCCACGAGTCCTTCGATGGGCTTGCCGCTGTGGTTGGCGGTTGGCCGATCGTTGTGGTGAGCGCGGACAGCTGCGGTGACCGACAGCGATTCACCTTGAGCCACGAACTCGGGCATCGTGTCCTTGATTGCCGACTGGACGGCCTCGATCCCGAGAAAGCAGCGATGCGATTCGCGGCAGCGTTCCTCTTTCCCAAGTCAGCATGTATTCGGGAATTGGGGGCGAAGCGCAGCAACCTGGATCCGCGTGAGCTCTACCTGCTCAAGCATGAGTGGGGAATGAGCATGCGGTCGTTGATCTACCGCGCCCGCGATCTGGGGGTGATCAAGTCTTCGGACATCAGGGGCATCGAAATACGGATGCGTCGCACGTATCCGGGTTGGCCCAAAACGGAGCCAGGGAGGCCTGTTGCGCCCGAACGGTCCCACGTATTCGACACCATGGTCTATCAGGCCTATGCCGAGGGCTTGATCGGCGAATCGAAGGCGGCGGAGCTGCTCGATGTGAGCCTTGATGACTTTCGAGACGCTGATTTGACGCATGTGGTGACTCCGAATGCCGAGTGTACTGATCAGTGACGCCAACATCCTGATAGACATGGAGGAAGCCGGCATCGTGAACGAGATGTTCGCTCTCGACGCTGAGTTTCTGGTCCCGAACGTGCTCTTCGCCGAAGAGCTTGAAGCAAGCCATGCGCATCTCGTGGCGTTGGGCCTGAAGGTGCAGGAGGTTTCAGAACAGGGCGTTGGAGCCGCGCTTGAGTTGCTTTCCGGCAACAACGCGATGAGCGCAAACGATCTGCTTGCCTATATGTTGGCCGTCGAGGCTGACGGCATCTTGCTTACCGGCGATGCGAACCTGCGCAGGCTCGCAGAGGTGCGTGGCGATGTCGAGGTGCATGGCACGCTCTGGCTGATGGCGCGCATGGTCCGTGAGGCCGGTTTTTCTGTGCAGCGTGCCCGTGTGGCGTTCGAGATGATGCGCGAGTGTGGACGGCGCTTGCCCTGGAAGGACGTGAACGCGTTATTGCATCGCCTCGAAGGCGAGTTGTAGCCACCACGTCCCCACCGAGTCGGGTGCCGCCGCCGGTTCGCGGCGTCCGTTGACGACTCGTCCATCGAGCGGGTCCACAATGCGCACTTCAAGGCCACGCATGGACCGCGTCATGCCCCACTGGCGCAACCATCGGGATGAGCTCAACCGCCTGCCGGTGCGGCATGAGCGGTGGGATTATTGAGCAGTCGGGATGCGGCTCGCACCGAGGCTTCGCAGGCCGGTGCCCGGGGGTTCCGCGCCGCCGCCGGCAGACCGCGAGCGAGGGAGGGTAGCGAGGAAGGCGGTCTCCCCGACGGCGAGCTGGGCCGGGCCAGGAGCAACGCACAAGGAAATCTTGTGGCTTCCCTCAGAGGGGGCGCTTCCCCCTCGCGCGCTCACGCGCACCCCAGCGGCGCTTGCTCCTCGCTTCGCTGCGGGGCTGCGCTTGCGCTGCGTCGGCCCGGTGGCCCCGCCCCTCGTGTAGGAAGCGGCAGGGCCAGCGGTCCGCAAGGGAGTGGCCCTTTGGCGGCGGATCGGCCACTATCCGCGTGAGATGAAAGCGGCGTGGACGATGACGAGCGCGTTGTAGATCATGTGCATCACGATCACCGGCCACAGGCTGTTGCTGCGTAGGCGCAGCCAGCAGAGGTAGAGCCCGAGAGCGAACAGGATCGGAAGCGCCAGGGTCAGGCCGTGAGCGAAGGCGAACATGGTCGCGGTGAAGAGCATGCCCTGGCGGAGGCCGTAGATGGCCGTCAATCGGCCTTGGAGCAGGCCGCGGAATCCAATCTCCTCGAAGAAGGCCGGGCACAGGGCGACCATGAACACGACGCTAGGAATCCCTGCTGATTCGATCATGCGACTGATGAGTTCCGCGTTGCGCAGCTCGGGTTCGATCGCGAAGAGCATTTCCAGCCAGGCGATGGCGAGCAGGGCAAAGGCGCAGGCGGCGAGGACGCCCTCGCCGACATGCCGCCCGGCGAAACGGCGGAGGCCGCCGAAGCTGAAGCCTGGTGCGAAGGCAGCGATCAGCAGCACCAGGAGTCCGCCGATGACGCTGGCCACCGGCGTCAGCACGACGCGTTCCTGCCCCGTACGCAGGCCGACCAGCAGATGCGGCACGGTGAGGGCTGCGAATACCAGCAGCGATTCGAGAATGGCGCGGCTGGTCCAGCGGGCACGCACCGCGACATCGGCCTCGTCGAGCAGTCCGACCTGGCCGCGATCGCCCTGGCTTTCGGGCATCACCGGCAGGGCGCCATCGCCGCCGAGGCGGGCGACCTGACGCGGGTCGGTCGGTCTGGCCACCACACCGCCACGCTGCCGGGTCCGCGCCAGGCCACGTTCGCCGCGATGCGGCAGGGCTCTACGGGCAGGGCGCGCCGGCTCCGGCGCAGGCAGGGGCGGGACCGCGATCTGCTGGCCACAGGTGCGACAGGCCACCGTGAACCCGGCCAGGTCGTTGTGGACGCGCCAGCGGGTGGGGCAACCGGTACAGGCCACTATCTGGACCTCCTGGTCGCTGGCGCGTTCGGCGCCGGGAAAATCCTGCGGCGCTTCTGGCGGATCTGTTCCGGCGCTCGGGTCTGAGGCCATCCTTAGTCGGTGCCATCATCCAGAGCGATGACGATGCGTTCCGCTCCGATGCGTCCGGGCAGTTCGGCCTCAACGGT
>JBEPXK010000538.1:0-3249 GCA_041641915.1 Planctomycetota bacterium | reverse complement strand
CCGTACTCGAGTCGACCACGGCCATGCTCGCCTCCATCTCCAGCAACGGCAGCGGCTCGAGGAAATCGCGCGCGTAACCGCTCCAGTTGAAGGCATTGCGCATGATGGTGAAATCCTCGATCCGCTGATCGAAGCCGTGACCGCCGCCGTCCTTCTGGATGTACCACATGAAGCCGTCGCCACCGGCCATCAGGCAGGGCCACATCTTGTCGCGGCGGCCCATGGGGTAGCCCTTGTCCTGGTCGTCGTTGTCGTTCTCGATCTTCTGCGGCTCGTCCCAGGCTATGGTCCACGGCTCGCCGCCCGCGGCGCTGTCCACACGGTAGTCCTGCACGGTGTTGAACATGCTGGTGCGGCTGGCGTTGCCCTGGAACGATCCCGCGTCGATGTTCGCGTCGCCGTAATGCGCCGTGTAGGTGTTGTACCCGATGCCGATCCCGCCGACCTGATAGGTGCAGGGATGATCGTAGGGATCGATCGCCTTGATATAGGCCATCTGCTCGGCGCGCTCGCCCGCGTCCCATTCGCACTCCTCCATCAGGTTCCACTTCAGGCCGTTGTAGTGGCCGAAGCGGGCGTTGAGCATGCGGAAGTAGAGCTTGCGCTCCACGCTGAGCGAGGCGCCGTAGTAGTTCATGTTGGCGCTCTCATGCTCGGCCAGATGCCAGTTGAGGAAGATGCCCCTGGCCTGGGCGTGGGCCAGGGCGATATCCCACTGCTGGAGCTTAAGTAGGTCGTAGCGATCCTTGTCGTTCTCGCTCGTCGGGTGGGGGAAGCAGTCCTCGCCGTCGCCGCCGATGGTGTTCGACATCATGTAGATCGCGTTGCCGCCTTCGTTGGCGATGTAGTTCAAGGCACCGATCAGGGCCTTGCCATCGCCGGCGTTCCAGTCGGGATCGCCATCCTGCCAGTCGGCAGCGTGAACGGCGAATTCATGTCCCACGCCGATGCTGGTGTTGGTGAAGCCGCGATAGCCGAGGATGTTCTCGGGGATACCCGGACCGGTGTAGACGAACGGGGCGCCGTTGCCGCCGTAGGTCAGGTAATGGTCACCGCGGTTGACCAGCAAGCCCTTCTCGGGCGCGCGGAAGTCATCGCCGGACTTGTCCGAGCTGCCGACGGTGAAGCTGCCGCTCATGCCGTCGTAGGGCGCGACCGCGCTGCCGGCGTCGGCGGCGAGGTCGACGGCCACGTCGGCCCCGCTGCGGAAGGAGACGCTGTAGGTCCAGGTCCCCGTCTCGTGCGGATTGAGATGGGCCAGCCAGACGTCGCCCGCGGAGCCGCCGGCGCCATCGCCCGCGAAGTAGCCGGGCACGACCAGTTCGTCGCCACCGGGGCTGGTGAAGATGACGTTGAAGCGATAGTCACGGAAGGGGTTGGGGGCGGCGGATTGGCTCGACTCCACCGCGTTCACGGCCAGGTCGACCCGGTGCCATTGCTTGAGCTCGCCGCCGATGCTCGCCCCGCTGGTGATGGCCGATTCGCTCAGCGAGGCGTCGAGGTCGCCGGTGTCCTGGACCAGGTAGATCCGGTCGATCATGAACTTCTCGGAGCGCGCGGCGATGGTCAGGGTGTGACGCCCGACGCTCAGGTCATACTTGAGTCGCCGATGATCGTGGCCGTCTTCGTACATCATATTGAAGTGCCAGTCGGCGGTGCTCTTGTTGCCGACGTGGAACTTGTAGAACCCGCTGCTGCCGATGTCCTCCTGGATCCAGCAGTCGTTGCATTCGTCGCTGCGTTCGCCGTAGTCGGGACCCTTGGCCTGGGCGCGGAAGCGCACGTGGTAGGTGCCCGGGGTGACGATATCGAACGTGTAGCTCAGCCGACCGTGGCTGTTGTCGCCATACTTGTTGCTCCCCTCCCAGCGGATGAAGCCGGTACCACGGAAGTCCTCGTAATCGGTGACCACATCCCAGGTCGGCGTGTTCTCCGCCGTGCCCCGCTCGGCCTCCATGATCAAGATGCCGCCGGATTCCTGCCAGACGGTCTCGGCTTGAGACGTGGCGAAGGCCAGCGACAGAGCGACGAGCGCGAGCGAGCGATACATGGGCATCTCCTTGCCCGCCAGTGCGCTCAGCTCGGGTTTTGGGCAGGCGGAGCCCGCCATCCCCGACCCGCCGGATCACACACCGCGATGTCGGCTCGCGTCCCACCGGGTCCTCCGGCGGGCCCACGCCGGCGCCGCCCCGTTTTCCGGGGTCCAAAACCGGTCCGGCGCGCAATAGTCACTGGCGGGGGAGGCCCCCGCCGTGGACCTCGACCGCCGAGCGACAGGAACCGCCCATGCCCCGGAGCCCAGCCGGCAGCACCGGCCCGAGCGAGAGCGCGATCATCCGCACGCGGCTGGTGCGGCTGCTCGAGCAGCACCGTCCGATGCTCGCCGCCTACGCCTTCGCCCTGACCGGCGACCACCATACCGCCGAAGACGCGGTCCAGGAGGCCGCGATCATCGCCGCCCTCGAGCCCCGCCGGATCCCGGACGCACCACAGGCCGCAGCCGGCTGGCTGCGCGCGGTGGTCCGGCGCAAGGCGCTGGAGCTGGGGCGCAAGGCCAGAGGCGAACGGCGACAATTGCGCCCCGAGGTGGTGGAACTGGTCGCCGATTCCTTCGACGCGGTCGCCACCGACGCCAACACCCGCCGCCTCGAACGGATGCGTCGGGCCATGGCCCAATGCGTGGAGCGTCTCTCCGCCCGCGCACGCCAAGCGGTGCGCGCCCGCTACATCGAACGCGCCAGCTGCACCTGCATCGCCGAGCGCTGCGGCCTGCGGGTGGACCAGGTCTACACCCTGCTCAAGCGCTCACGCGCGAGCCTGATCCGCTGCGTCGACCGCCAACTCGAGCTGGAGACCCCATGAACCGCGCCGCCTGCAGCTCGACCGGACCCTGGTCCACCAGGCCCGCCGCCCCGGCTGCGGCGCGCACCGATGGCGACCGACCCGGGCCGAGGAGGTCGGCATGAGCGCCCCGACCCGTCGCCAGTTCGACGACCTGGTTGCCGCCTGGCTCACCGGCACCATCGACGACGCCGACTTCGCCACCCTGGAGGACCTGCTCGCCCGCGACCCCGGCGCGCGACGCCGTTTCGTCGAGCACTGCCATGGCGAGATGGCCCTCTACTATCACTTCGCCGGCCAGGCCCGGCTCGCCCGCAAGCCGACACAGGCATCCTCCGCCCGCCTGCGCGCCGGCCGCCGCGCGCCACGGCGACGCCTCCGGCGCCACGCCGCGCGCACGCCGCCCTG
>JBEPXK010000537.1:0-3251 GCA_041641915.1 Planctomycetota bacterium | reverse complement strand
CGAGGCGCTGGATCTGTACTTGTCGGCGTTCGAGGCGCTGGCGCTGGTTATCAACCGATACCAGGAAAGCATGACCGACACGGTCTCCGTGGACGACCAGATCGCGCTGGCGTTTTTCAACTCCATGGTGGACACCGTCGGAGTCTCCGACGAGATCACGCTGGTTTGGCTGAAATCCCTGTCCGACAGCGTTGGCCTCGCGGATACGATCGCGGCCACGATGACGTTCGTCAACGCCGTTTCCGATCAGGTGGACGTGGCCGACTCGATGAACAACATCCTGCGCGCCATCGCCCTGGCCGAGGATGTGGTCGAAATGTCGGAAGTGATCAACGCCCGGGGCACCTTCATCCGATCGCTGTCGGATTCGATCGAGACCAGCATCAAGATCAATGTCTCCGGGACCGAGTACGTCGGGCTGGTGCTGAACACCAGCAACATGGCGATTTCCACCTACGCCGGCTGGGACTTCAACTCGTTCGCCGAGATCGACGGCGTGTACATCGGGGCCGGGCGCGAGGGCGTTTACGAGCTTGACGGCGACACCGACGACGGGTCCGACATCGATTGGGAGATCGACTTCGGCTACATGGACTTCGGCACCGAGTACGGCAAGCGCCTGCCCGAGATCTTCTACAGTTGCCGCAACGACGGCACGATCCTGTTCAAGGTGACCCACATAGAGTCCAAGGGCAAGAACAAGGGCAAGAAGGTTGAAAACTGGTATCAGGCCACGCGCACATCCGATGCGCTGACCGAGAACCGGGTCAAGTTCAAAAAGGGCGCCGAATCACAGTATTTCAGGCTGCAGATTCTCAACAAGGGCGACACATCCATCGACCTTGAGAAGGTCGACCTTACCCCCGTCATACTGATGCGGAGGCAATAGTGAGCACAGAGTCCACCATACAAAGCATCATTGATTCGGCTATTGCCGCGGCGCAGGAGGCGCAGACTACGGCCCAAAAGTTCGCGGATGATGCCTATTCCGCATCACACCTGGTTTCCGCGAACGTCGTAGCCCCAGGTATTGGCGAGCTAAGCATCCCGACCCTGGCTGAACCCGACGAGGATCTGGCGGCCCTGTTCGAGGCTGAAAGCAACGCGAAGGCCGACGAGATCAAGTCGATGGTCGAGAGCGAGCTGGCCGATTTCCTGAACACGTATTTCCCGTGCGGCTGGATCTCCAATCTGAGCACCATCTGCAACTGGATCGACGACGCGATCGCCAACGGCGGCACCGGGCTGACCGCGGCGGTTGAGCAGGCGATCTGGGATCGGGCCAGGCAGCGTGAAGGCCGGCTGGACGAGCGCATGAGCGATGCAGTCGCCGGCGTCCCGGCGGCGCTTGGATGGTCCGTGCCCAGCGGGGCGGTGTTGAGCCGCCAGATGCGCGCCGCGCACGACTCGGTCAGCCGGGATTCGACGCTGTCGCGCGACATCATGATCGAGCAGGCCCGCCTCGAGCAGACCAATATCCACTTCGCCATATCCAGCGGCATCCAGCTCCACTCCATGGTGATGCAGGCGGCGATCAATTTTGTGAACGCCAAGCTGCGGGCCGAGGCGCTGGGTCACCAGTACGGCCAGGTGCTCTATACCGCTGCGCAGGCCCTGTATTCGCAGATGGTCCAGTATTACCAGGCCCAGCTCTCCGGCGAGCAGTTGGAGCTCAGGCAGGATATCGCCGACGTGCAGCGGTCCCTGGATGCGTACAGGTTGACCCTGACGACGAACACAGACCGGGCCCGGAACCGGGCCGATGCCGCGATGGCTGGCGCGCGAACGATGGGCGACATCGCCGCGTCCGCCCGGTCCACCACGAACACCATGGCGTCCATCGCCAGCGAAACCACGACCGAGGAGTAGACGATGGCTACACGAGACGAAAGACGAAGCGGTGCGCACCAGGCCGGCGCCTCGGCCACGAAGTCGCTGTTGTCGGCCCTCGGATCCGGGGAGAAGGCGGTTCGTGGCACGATGCAGAAGGCCAACCGTGGCGCCCAGCATTTCGTTCAGGGCGCGCTCGGTTTGCCGCAGGGCGGCCTGATGGGGGCGATGGATGGCGCCGGCACCGCGCAGGCTGCGGAAACCCCGGCGCACCAGCGTGACAGCGGTTATCTGCCCGGCCGCTCGCCGGCGGAATACGACACCGACCAGGAGAACCCGGATTCCCGGGCCCTGAACGACCCCATGAGCGGCAACCCGAACCGGTCCATGCTCCCGCACTCGGCGGTCGGCGCCGTTGGCGGCGCGCACGGATCCCGGCTCAGCCAGCCCTCGACCGGCCTGGATCCAACCGGCCAGAACCAGCAGGTCCAGGCCCGGTCCGCGTTCGGCGAGAACATTTACGGCCGCGGCGATGGCGAGCAGCTCAACGAGTTCACTAACGTCGCCCCTGGCGGTAAGCCGGAGTTCCCCGGGCCGGCCGCCCTGGATTCCGGCCAGGCCGCGACTGCCTACGGCGCCCCGGGATCCAGCGGCATGTCCGGCCCTGGCGGAACGGTCAATACGATCTCCTCAGAGGCGTTCACCGGGGTTGGCGGCAAGGCTGCCGGCGATGCGGCGGTTGGCCGGGCCCGGCGCGACTTCCAGCTCCGCGCCGAGGGCAACGCGCACCTGGCGTCCGATGCCACCCCGCAGGAGGTTCGAGCTGGCAAAGCCCAGGAGATCCGCCAGCAGATGCAGAACCTGAACATGGGCACAAACCAGTCCCTGGGATCCCTGGCGAAGAACCGGCAGCAGCACCAGCAGTTGTCCAAAGAGCTCGGCAACATCCAGCGCGAGGAGGAGCTGGGCGTGGCCGCACAGAGCGGCCGGGCAGAACGCGCCTTTGAGGCCCAGGAAAACGCGCTCGATCGGGCGAGCCAGGAGCGCCAGGCGGTGCTGGAAAGCACCTTGGGCGGTTTGCCGAGCGGGAGAACCGAGGAGGCTGTATTGAACAAGCTGGTGACGGAAGGCTGGCCGGCTCTGTCGTCCGAAGAAAGGTTCGTTGTGGAAAAAGATATTCGACAAAACATCGTCGAGAACAGCCTTACCGAGCTGACCTCCGATCAGATCGAGGAGAAGGTCCAGCTCATTCTGGGCGAGTTCACCGATCGTCCCAAGCGCATCGGCCGCACCATGGACGGACAGTCCGTGGAGCTGCCGAAAAACGTGTTCAAGGCGCTCACGAAGTCCTACGAGGAGAACCCGGACAACCCCGAGCCCATCACCATCACGGGCCCCGATGGCGCCCCGCAGTATTGGGT
>JBEPXK010000536.1:0-3262 GCA_041641915.1 Planctomycetota bacterium | reverse complement strand
GTCGCTGCGCGCATCGACCGGACGCCCGGCGATCTGTTCGGGCGCCATGTAGGCCGGTGAACCGATGACCTCGGCGTCCTGCTGTTCGTGCGGGCAGATGGCGATGCCGAAGTCGGCCAGCTTGGGTGTCAGGTTGGCGCCGAGCAGGATGTTGGCCGGTTTGACATCGCGATGGACCAGATCCGCGGCGTGGACCGCCTCCAGCCCGTAGGCGGTATCGCGGGCCAGCGCGATCGCCAGACGCTCACTCAACCGCCCACCGCGGCGTTCGCGCTCGGCCTCCAGATCGCCGCCGGGGATCAGTTCCATCGCGACGTAGCACCAGTCACCGTGACGGCCGGCGTCGAAACAGGTGGCGACATTGGGGTGGTCGACGGCCGCCCCGGCGCGGGCCTCGCGCTTGAAGCGCAGCACGCGCTCGCGATCCGCGCGGTGCTGCGGCGGGAGCACCTTGAGCGCGACCTCGCGGTTGAGCACGCCGTGGACCGCACGGAAGACGTGGTTCATGCCGCCCTTGCCGATCTTGGCCGCGATACGATAGGCCCCGAGGCGACGGGGGATGACGATGGTCCGGTTGCCGGCGACGGCGGTAGCGCTCATGCTCGCTCCTTGTTCTCGCCGCCTTCTTGCCCGCCGACGGCGGCCCCTTTCGCCTGTTTCCGGCTGACCGACTGCGCGCTGGCGTGCGGAACAACACCCCGCTGCATGCAAGCGACGTCTGTACGTGCGTGATGATGGCGCTGGATCCGCCTTGTCCGTCCCATCGCTGCGAAGTAGAATCGGGTCAACTACCCCCTGGTGGTACGGGGGCGAAGAAGAGACGACGCGGTTGGTCGCAGAGACGAGGGAGCAGCCATGGACGTGGACCCGACGAATATGAACCTGCCCGTGCTGCCCGAACAGGGCTCCCAGCCCAGCGGCCTGCCGGCGATGAGCCACGATGCCGGCGCGCATCCGCTACCCGGGGTGGAGGCCAACAGCGCGCATCACGAGAGCGCGGTGCAATTCCTGGTCAATCTCGGCCTGGATCGTCAGCATGTCGCGACCCTGCCACCGGTGGTGGTGACGAGCATCGGCAGTCTGCTCAACCAGGGCGACACCCACGCGCGCGATATCCGTCGGCTCACCCGTCAGCTCAAGGAGGCGGAGATGACCGTCAACCGGCTGCGGGCCCAACGCAACGCCATGCGCTCGCATCTGCGGATCATCGGCGCGCTCAAGGAATGAGGGGGGGCGTCCGCGGTTGGGAGCGCAGGGCTTCCGGTCGGCGTCCGGCTGATGCCCAGCCTGCGCTGGCTCGAAGCGGTGTTGCTGCACGCGCTGCGCAAGAACCCCGCGGAGCGCTACCCCGACGCCGCGGCCTTGGTGCGTGATCTCCAGGCCGTGGCCCAGGGTCGATGGCCGTCGGCGTCGCCCGACCCGCTCTACCGGCGTTGGGGCATACCGGCGGAAGTGACGGTGGCCGTGATCCTCGTCTCGGCGGTCGTTTTCACCTTCTTGGGCGCCGACGAGCCCAGCGCCGCGCCTGCAGCTCCCCCCGCTCCCGGTGTGACGGCCGCGGTCCCCGGCCCCGTCCCAGGCGACGGCGATGCGGCAGAACCGGTGGCAGCGACGCCGAGGGGGATCTGCAGCCGAAGCCCCGCCCGCCTCGCATCAGGAACAGCTCCGCCGCGAATGGCCCTTGATGCCCCGGGTGGTCGAGGGGCCCCTCGCCACCGGGCGTTTCGACGCCGCGCTGGCGCGCATCGAGGCGCTCGGTCGACACCTGGATCCACGAACAGGGATACTGGCGCGATGCCGCCGACCCACAGCGTCTGCTCGCACCCTACCGCGGCGAGGTCTGGGCCGCGACGCTGCGCGCGCAGGAGTAGAAACCCCTCCGGCTCACTGTCTGCGTTGCGCGCGCCGCCAGGCGATCCAGCTGCAGGCGATGCGTTCCGGGGTCTGGCGGTGGCCGCAGCGGCTGGCGATCCAGCTGCAGGCGATGGCCGGCAGCAGGGTGATCAGCAGGTTGAGGGTCGCGTAGTTCCACAGTCCGAGCCCGTCGAGCGTGATGGTGCAGGCGATGCTGGCCGCGAGGCCGATCAGGCCGCCGATGAACGCCCCCGGCGCGTTGATCCGACGGCTGAACATCCCGAGCAGGAACAGCGCCAGCAGTGGGCTGCCGAGTCCGTTGATCAGCTTGTTGACGACCACGAACAGGGTGTGGCGCGGCCCGATGAGTGGGATCAGCGCGAGCGCCAGGCCGGTGGTGAGCAGGCCGAGGCCGCAGGTCAGGCCACGCTCCAGGCCCGGTGCGGGGCGGCGGCCGCGCAGCCGGGTGTGGAAGTCGACGGCGTAGGCGGCGGTGCAGGCGTTGATGCCCGAATCGACGCTCGACATGGTCGCGGCGAGCAGGCCGGCGACGATCAGCCCGGTGATCCCCGCGGGGAAGGAGCGGATCAGCCCCGCGAGCAGGCGCATCGGCGGCCCGGCGGCGCCGGTGCGCTGCGCGTGGGCGACGACCGCCAGACCGAGCAGCGCGAGCAGCCCGAGGGCGAGGATCGCCACCGCCGCGTTGAGCCAGAGGCCGCGTTGCGCTGCGCGCAGGTCGCGGGCGGTGAAGTAGCGCTGCATGACCACCTGATCGGCGCCGTAACGGCCGAGGAAAGCGACGAACACGCCGATCAGGCCGCTCCACAGCGTCATCCGCACCCAGGGGCTGGCCGAGAGGTAGGTCGGGTCGAAGGGCGCGAAGGGGGTGAGCGAGCCGGAGCGGTGGGCGGTGGCGAAAAGGTCGGCCGGATCCCCGGCGGCGAGCAGCAGGGCGCAGGCGATGCCGCCGAAGAGGACGCAGAACTGGGCCACGTCGGTCCACATCACCGCGCGCATGCCGCCGATGACGGTGTAGAGCGTGGCGACCGGACCGCCGAGCAGGATCACCAGCGACGGCGGTAGTTCGGTGACGGCGGCGAGGATCCGACCCGCGGCATAGAGCGCGGTCGCCATCCAGCACAGGCGCCAGAGGATGAACAGGCCGCTGCCGAGGCAGCGTACGCGCAGGTCGAAGCGCCGTTCGAGCCAGGCGTAGACGCTGGTCAGCTGCATGGCGTGGAAGAAGGGCATCCAGATGCGGGTGATCGGCCAGGCGGCGAGCAGGAACACCGGGAAGGCGGTGACGATGTACAGGCCGTGCCCGGCAACCTCGTTCGGCACCGCGATGTAGTTGACCGCGCTGAAGCTGGTGACCATCACCGAGAGCCCGATCGGCAGCACGCCCATC
>JBEPXK010000535.1:0-3269 GCA_041641915.1 Planctomycetota bacterium | reverse complement strand
ATCACGGCCTGGGGACCGAACCAGTCGCGCACGTCGAAGCCCTTGGCCGGTAGGGCGCACGACGCGTTCGTCTGCTGGATGCGGGTGCGCAGACTCGTCGCGTCGAGTGGCTTGCGCAGTCCGCGCAGGGTCTGCTCGAGGGCGGCCAGGCTTTCGTACATCACCGCGTCGACCAGCGGCAGTTCCTGCGCCTGGCATTGGAACACCAGCCGGGTGCCATCGCGACGGAAGTCGATCACCGCCTTGTCCTTGCGCAGCTGGTAGAGCTGCTGCGAGCGATCGATGCAGTGGGAGAAGAAGCCCTCGTTCTCGAGCAGGCGGTTGAGCTTGCCGACGAAGAACTCGGCCATCTCCAACGTGGGAAAGGTGAACACCGCCTCCTCCACGCCGCGATCGGGTCCGGTCTCCCGGCGCACACCGGGCGCCGGGTTGCGGAACAGGCCGACGAGCACCGGCGGCGCGATCACGGTGTTGACCAGGATCATGATGATCACCGCGGCCAGGATCTGCTCGCCGCCGGTGGCCACGCCTGGCGGCAGCAGCAGGCCCTTGCTGATCGCGATGCCGGCGATGATCAACGCGACCTCGCAGCGCGGCGCCATACCGAAACCGATCCGCGCTGCGCCGCGCAGATTGAAGCCGATGAGCATCGCGGGCAGGCCGCAACCGATAACCTTGCTCGCCAGGGCGAGTACCGCGTAGACGAAGCCGAACAACAGGACCGAAGGCTGGATCAGCTGGCGGATGTCGATGCGCATGCCGGTGACGCAGAAGAACACCGGGACCAACAGGGCGTAGATCGCGCCGAGCTTCTCCTGGATCACGTGGCTGATGTCGGCCTGGCTCAGCGACAGGCCCATGACGTAGGCCCCGACGATCATCGCCAGCCCGGCCTCTTCGAACAGGCCGGCGAGGATCAGCGCCAGGCCGAGGGCCATCACCGCAATGGTGGTGCGATCACGGAACAGCTTGAGCAGTACGCTGATCTTGCGCGAGGCGGCCAGGCCGATGGCGGTCGCGGCAAGCCATACCCCCACCGCCTTGACGGCGATGACGCCGATGTGACCCCAGTCCACCGGGCCACCGCCCTTGGAGGCCTGGATGAAGGCGGTGACCAGCGCGAGCAGGATGATGCCCATCACATCGTCGATCACCGCTGCCGAAAGCACGGTCACGCCCTCCGGCGAGTCGAGCTTGCGCTTCTCGGACAGGATCCGCGCGGTGATACCGACCGAGGTCGCGGTGGTGATCGTGCCGAGCATGAGGCAGGGCGGGGAAAGGAAGCCGAGCTCCTTGCCGAAGAGCATCTCCGAGAACACCACGACGACGCCGGCACCGAACGCGAAGGAGACCACCAGGCCGCCGAGCCCGGCGACCCCGCCGGCGACGCTGTAGCGCAGCAGTAGCTTGAGGTCGGTCTCCAGGCCGATGTTGAACAGCAGCACGATCGAGGCGACGGTGGCCAGACCGTTGAGTTCGGGCGAAATGGTCTGGCCGTCGTAGGTCGGAAACAGGCCATGGGGAAAGCCGTAGAACGCGACCGCGCCGAGCGCGAAGGGGCCGATGATCGCGCCGATGCTCAGCTCGCCGAGCGCACCGGGCAGCTTCAGCTTCTCGAACAGGTTGTTGGCGAATTTGGCGCAGAACAGGATCAGGCCGACCTGGATCGCCAGGAGCATCATCCGATGGGTCATGTCGACGCCGGCCGCGCCATCGGTGGCGTGGGCCAGCACCGGAACCACAGTCAGGGCCAGGGGCGCGATCCAACGCCCGATCCGCTCGCCTCGCATACGGCCCTCCCCGTCCGCCCGGTGGCGGCACCCGCTGCTATCCATCCGTCGATCGCCCGGGCGCGCGGGCTTTGATGGAGCCACGGCGCGCGGGGCGACGGAGCCTAGGGCGGAGGCGGAGAGGATCCACCGTGGAGATGGACAGCCTGCGCGCAGTCGCGCCGCGCTTCAGCGTTCGGATTCGGTTCCGGCGCGCTCGGCGTCGCTGGCATCCGGGTCGCGTGCCGACCTGGCGCTTCCTGGCGCGGGAACACGACAGCCATCGAGCCAGCGGCGGATGTCCTGCACCTGGAAGGGCTTGTGGAAGATCGTGAAGCCGATCTGCCGCGCCTGCTCCTCCATGCTTGCGGTCCAGTAACCGGAGACCACCGCGCAGTGGGCGATATCCAGTTGCTTGACCTGGGCGCTCCAGAGGAAGTCGACGCCGTTGACATCGGGCATGCGCACGTCGGCGATGATCACATCGATGCAGTCGTCGCGGTTGTCCCAGCGCACCTCGCCAGCCTGGTACATGGGGCTGGCAGCCGGGCTCTCGTAGGCGTAGGTCTCCCACCCGGCCGACTCGCAGATGTCCACCAACAACATCCGCACGACCTCGTCGTCATCGAAGATGAAAGCACGATGGCGCTTGGGCATAGCGTCTCCCGCCATGTCTCGCAGCAGGGCATCCTGCTCACGGGATTCCACACTCACTATGGGCGGCACCGCCGAAGGCTGCAAGAGGTGTTTGCCCCGAAGGCGCACATCGGCTGCCCGGGGTGGCTTGCCCGGCCGGGCGCCAGAGCCATCATCCGCCATGGCGTGGTTCCAGGCGTCGCTGTTGGTGATGGCCGGCTCCGCCCTCGGCGGGCTGGGGCGCTACTGGTGTACCGTGGCGCTGGAGTTGGCCTGGCCACGCCGTGCGCTAGGACTGATCGCCGGCACGCTGCTGGTCAACGTGCTCGGCAGCTTCGTGATCACCCTCGTTGCCGGCTGGGCCGGCGAGCGCCGCTGGGTGAGCCTGTTCGTGCTCACCGGCATCATGGGCGGTTTCACCACCTTCTCGTCGTTCAGCAAGCAATCGCTCGAGCTGTTCCTCGCCGGACGCCACACGGCGGCCGGGCTCTACGTGCTCGCCTCGCTGCTCACCTGCCTGCTCGCGGCCGGGCTGGGCTACCGCGCGGGCCTGGCGCTCGCTCCGTGAGCGCGACACGATCGCGCCCAGCACACGCCGGCCGACGTTGATCGCCAGGGGCTGAGAGCTAGGGTTGGCCACCCCCGGGGTGACAGACGTTCGCGCAAGCGCGCTCGATCGCGTCCGTCACCCGGAACGAGGAGGAATCATGACCATCCACCGTCTGCTCCTGTTGTCACTCCTGGCCATCACCGCCTACGCGTCCGAGTTCCAGTTCACCACCGTCAGCCGACTCGGTGGCAGCGGCGGTGACGATCTGGCCTCATGCCGCATCCAGAGCGACGGGACCATCGTGCTGGCCGGCT
>JBEPXK010000534.1:0-3273 GCA_041641915.1 Planctomycetota bacterium | reverse complement strand
CAGGTCATCGCCGGGCAGCGTCAGGTCGACGCTGCCGCTCGCGGCCTCCGGCAGCACCAGCGTGAGCGAGCGCTCGCCGCTGATGTCGCGTTCGACCCGTGCCGCGCTCGCGGCGCTGAAGGGATAGCGTCCCGGACGGGGCAGGTGCAGGTGCAGCGTGCGGGCGCCGCGTTCCAGGCTGACGTCCGGATCCTCGGCCGCGAACTGCGTGAACGCGAGCGCGCCCGGCAGCGTGAGTGAGCTCCAATCCTCGCCCAGCGCGGTGGCGGTACCGCTGATGGCCAGCTCGACCGCCTGCTCGCCGACCGTTCCCGTGACCTGGTAGCCAGCGAGCACCGCGTCCACCGGCGGCTCGGGCTGCTGCTGCTCCTTCTGCTGTCGCTGACGCCACAAGGCGATGAACTCGGCGTAGGGCAGGAACACCGCCTCGCCCTGCGGGTCGACCGCTTCGAGCTTGTCGTAGGGGATGTAGGCCACCGGTGGCAGTTCCGGCTCGCGCGGCGGCGGCTCGCCGGCCTCGCCGGCCATGAGCGCGGCGCAGGCCAGGCAGGAGAACAGGAACGGGGCAATGCGGGATGGGGCCATATCGCGGATCCTCAGGAGCGGTCGGCGAACAGCCGCTCGCCGTGTGCGAGCAGCAGCTCGAGCGCGCTACGGGCGCTGCTGCGGGGAAGGGACGAGAGTTCGCGCCGGATGCGCTCGGCGCTGAGCAGGCGGACGTTGCTCCACCAGCCCCCCTGCAGCCACTCGGCGGTGGCCGCGGCGCAGGCCTGCAGCCGCAGCCGCGGACTGGGTCGGGGGCTGATGATGCCGCCGGAGAGCTCGCTGCCGATCTCGCGCACGGCCTCGTAGCGGGTGTCGAAATACCGCACCGCGAACCGGCCCAGCGCGCCGGTGCCGGCCGGGTGCAACTGGATTTCGAACAGCGCGGTGGCGCGGCTGGCGTGGGCCAGTTCGCCGGCGTCAACCCGGTCGTCGCGGAACTGCTCGTGCGCCAGCCGGCGGCGCTGGTAACCGATCAGGCGATGATGCGCGACCCGTTCGGGGTTCCAACGGACCTGGACCTTGGCGTCGCGAGCGAGCACACCGAGCCGATCGGGGATCAGCCGGGTGGTGAATAATTGCTTGGCCTGCTCGCTGCTGCCGACGAAGCGATGCTCGCCGTCGCCGGCGTCGGCGAGTTGCTCGAGCGAGCCAGGTGCGAAGGGCTGGGCGCCGCAACCGACGATGGTCAGCGCGATGCCGCGGCCGCGATAGCGCCGCACGCGTTCGATCACCGCCTGCACGTCGCGCCCGACCAGGGTCGCGCCGTCGGTGACCAACAACACCCGACTGGTGCTGCCCGGCCCGGTGCTCTCGGCGGCGACCTGGTAGGCCAGGGCCATGCCCTCGACCGCGTTGGTCGCGCCGCGACCGTCGAGTTGCCGCAGCAGGGCGTGCAGGCGTTCGCCCTCCGACCCGGCCACACCGGTGGCCAACAAGCGGGCGCGATCATCGAAGGCCACCAGGTCGACCCGGTCGCCGGCATCGAGGCGGTCGACCAACGCGTGCAGCCCGGGCAGCACCCGGTCGAGCCCGCCCGGTCGGGCCATCGAGCCGGAGGCGTCGAGGCACAGCGTCAGCCGCAGGGGTTTGCGCTCGTCGGGCGCGGCCGCGCGCGCGACCGCGCCGACGGCGACCAGCAGCGTCCGCGGCCGGGTGGCGAAGGGCGCCGGCGCGGCCTCGGCGTAGAGGTCGAAGGCCTCGGGACCGCGCGCGGTGGGATAATCGGTGGGCATCGCATTGACGAAGTGCTCGGTCGCGATCTCTTCGCCGCCGAAGTCGCTGCGGCGGCGGGCGTGCATCAACGCGCGGTCGAAGGAGGCGGTGTCATCGTCGAAGGCGAAGGTCACCTGCGAATCCTCAGCGGTGGCAACCATCGGGCTGGTGCCGAAGGCGCGCGTGAAGGCGGCGGGCTCGAGGCCGTAGTGCGTGGTGGGGTCGAGCGGTGCGGCATCCTGACGGATCACCAGCTGATCGCCGGCCGGCACGGCCTGCATCCCGGCCCTGCGCGCGAGCTGCAGCGCCTGCGAGGCGACATTGCGCTCGCCGCCGACCAAGGCCACCGACTGCTGCGCCTCGCCGCGGCCCGGCTGCAGTTCCAGCGGCAGGATGCCGGCAACCGGCCACAGCGCCGCGACCAGCGAGCCGTCGACCGGGGCGAACTCCCGTCGGGCGGCGAGCAGCTCGGCGAAGCGCTCGCCGTTGTAGCGCCGCTGATACCGCCCCTGGCGATTGAGCGCCTGCCAGCCGCGCTCGCGGTGGCCGAGCACCACCTGGTCGCCGCGGACCTGCGCCTCGAGGCCGGTCTGCAGCGAGATGAAATGGAGCGCCTCGGCCAGGGAGATGTCGGACACCTGCATCGTCAGCGGCGGCACCTCACCGGGATCGACCGCCGGATCGAGCACGAGGTCGACGTCGCTGTTGCGGCGCACGAAGGCGACGGCGTCTTCGATCGTGGTCTCGGGGAAATTCAACGTCACCTGCTGCTGCAACCGCGGCCTGAGACCGCGGAGCTCTTCTGCGTACCCATAGTACACACCGCCAACCGCGTTGTGAGAACCGCTCTGGCCGTCATCGTCCTCCGCCCAATCGGCGCGCTCCTGCTGCAATTCCTGGGCCTGCGCGCGATCACCGATCGCATCCAGCCGCTGCGCCTCCTGCCGGTCCTGCGCCCGGCGCTCGTAGGCGGTTCCCGGCGCTGGCGCGGCATCGGCGGCCGGCTCCCCCGCGCGTGCCCGCTTGGCGCGTCTGGCTTCGGGTGTGGGCGGTCGCGGCTGAGCGGGCGGCGCGCCGAATGCCCCGCTCGCGCCGCCGCCGCCACCGATGGCCATGAAGACTCCGTCGGCAGCGACCTCGTTCGCGGATTGCGCTTCCTCTCGCCCCTTGGCCTCAGATTCCATGACCACCGGATCCTCGGTCTGGATCTCTTCGACCTGCAGATTGAGCTCGGCGACCACCGGCGGCTCGGCGGGACCCGGCTGCGCCGTGCCATCGGCCGTCGCCGCCAGCGGGCCCTGCCGGCCGCCAGCAACCGCGTGGTACGTCGAGGCTACCGCCAGCACCAGGCCCATCGTCAGCCCAATGATCGCCAGCGCCGCCGCCGCCTGCTGCCACCGGACCGTGTCCGTAAGCCGCCACGATCGCCCCTGCCGCTGCGGCATCAACGTGGTCAACCGCGCGCGCCGCGCGGGATCGAGTGCGCCGGGCAGCGGCGCCGCGGCCAGGGCCGCG
>JBEPXK010000533.1:0-3273 GCA_041641915.1 Planctomycetota bacterium | reverse complement strand
GATCCTTGGCGACTTCTCCGTAATAGGCATGCGGGATCAGCAGCTCGAAGCGGCGGAAGGCGGCGGGGTCGTTGCGTTCCAACTCGGGTTCTACCGCGGCGACACCCGCCACGCAGGCCAACAGCAGGCAACACGAGAGGGAACGCAGGCAGCGAAGTTGATTCATGATCGTCCTCATGGTCCGGCCTTCATGGTCCGGTGGGGTTCAGGACAGTTGATACGCCGATCGGCTGCCCGACGCGGATGCGGCGCGCAGTCGTGTCGTCCGGCCCGCTGCCCGACAGCGCGCAATGCGCTGCAAGTCATTGTGCGCACATTGTTTGACCTGCCGTGCGAGCGAACGGACCGGGCCGGCGGAGCCAGACGTTATGTTGCAGGAAACGGGTGTTATGTTACACAGACCGGAGTGGAGCACCTGACGGGTTGCAAGCCTCGACGCCGGGCGCCTTGCTGGCGTCCGGTTTCGGTTTGTCGATCCGCGCGGGGGGGAGACAGATGCGAGATCGGCGAGAGGTCCTGGTGCTCGCCGGCCGTTCCGGTCAGGATCACGGCCTGATCGCGGGCTGCCGACGTTACGTTCGCCAACACGACCTGCCCTGGCGGTTGCAGGTGCACAAGAGCCTGACGGAGGACCTCGAGCATGCGCGCATCGACGCCGCCATCGGGTTCCTCGCCAAACAGCCCCTGCGTGCCTTCGCCGCCCGGCACCGGATCCCGGTCGCAGGCATCGGTCGGGCCCCGGACAGCGGCCCGCAGCGTGCGGTGGTCTGCATCGACGATACCGCGGTGGGGGCGCTGGCAGCCGATTTCGCCGTCCAGCACGGCTACGCCGCCCTGGCGCTGATCGGCTGGGGAGGGGTGCGATCCTTCCGCTTCGCACCAGCCGAGGAACGGGCGGCGCAGCTCGGCCTGCCCGTGCGGCAGTACTCGGCCCGGCAGGTCGACTTCGAGCGACCGGCCGAGAAGAACACCGATCTGCAGGCCTGGCTGCAGCGCCAGCCGCGACCGTTGCTGGCCTTCTGCATCCAGGACAAGTCCGCCGCCTGGTGCACCGAACTCTGCGTGCAGGCTGGCATCGCCGTGCCAGACACGGTGTCGGTGCTGGGCGTGGATGACGACGCGTGGCTCTGCGAACAGCAGCATCCCACCCTGTCGAGCATCCACATCCCCTGGCCGCTGGCCGGGTATCAGTGCGCCCTGCAGATCCACCGCCTGCTCTCCGGCGCCGCGCCCGAGCCGGTGCTCGTGCGCCCGCTCGGCGTCACCGAACGCGGAAGCACCCGCCCGAGCCGGATCGACGATCCCCTGCTTGAAGCGGTGTTCCACCACCTGGATGCCCACATGGCGCAGGCGCCCCGCCTCGGAGCCGTGGCCGCGCAGTTCAACGTCAGCCGCCAGACCCTGCATCGACGGTGCAAGCGGTTGCTGGGCGTGACCACCGAGACCTGGTGGCTGGAGCGGAGGCTGCAACGCGCCGCCCGCCTGCTGCGCGAGAGCCGGACGCCCGTGGCCGCCATCGCGGCCCAGGCCGGCTTCACCAGCCCGGATCGTTTCCGGCATGCCTTCCGCCAGCGCTTCGCCCAATCACCGTCTTTGTTCCGCAGCCTGGCGCGGCTGCGCCACTGACCCATCCGCTCGGCCCGCGCCACAGCCATCTGATGTCGCCGATCAGATCCGTACCGCTTGCGGCGCCAGGCCCGCCGCCACCCTGATCGCGCAAAGGGGCAGTCATGAGCGACATGGAGTGCGTACGCGTACCGCAGGAAGCCGACCTTCACCCCGAGCAGGTCGATCCCATGGCCTGGGCCGCGGGCGTGGATCAACCCGGCCAGGATCCGGGCACGATCCGGGTGCAGTTGTTTCCGGACATGGCCTATCAGCGTCTGGCCGGCATTGGCGGCGCTTTCAGCGAGATCGGGGCCGCGGCGTTGTGGGACCTGCCCGCAGCTGAACGCGAAGCCGCGCTCGATGCCTTGTTCGCCCCCTCCGGGGCCGGGTTCACCCGCTGCCGCACCCCTGTCGGTGCCTCCGATTTCGCGCTCGACGCCTACAGCCTGTGCGATCATCCCGGTGACCGCGACATGGAGCATTTCTCCATCGCCCGCGATCACTCCGGGATCCTCCGCTTCATCCTCGCCGCGGCCCGGCGGGCGAGAGACCTGCGACTCCACGCTTCGCCGTGGAGTCCACCGGCCTGGCTGAAAGACAACGACAGCATGGTCGATGGCGGTTCGCTGCGCGACGATCCCGGCCTGCGCCGGGCCTACGCCGACTACCTGGTCCGATTCGTCCGTGCCTACCGTCAGGCCGGAGCGCAGATCGATCGCCTGATGCCCCAGAACGAACCGGATATCGCCACGCGCTATCCCAGCTGCGTGATGCTGCCGCGCGACATGATCCCGTTCGTGGTCGAACACCTCGCCCCGGCGCTGGCCGCCGGCGAACCGGATTGTGCCGTATGGGCCGGTGCATTCCGTATGGTCGGCGGCGCCCAAGCGCACGAGTGCCTCCACCACGATGCCTTCCGCGACGCCGTCGCCGGCGCCGGCTTCCAGTACAGCCGTCCGCAGAGCATCCGTGATCTCGCGGTCCTGCACCCGGGCCTGCAGGTCATGCATACCGAGAGCGTCTGCTACGATGGCTCGAACTCATGGCTCCAGGCGGCGCGATTGTTCGAAGACGTGCTCGCCTACCTACGCGCCGGCTGCGACAGCTACAGCTACTGGAACATGGTCCTCGATGAGACCGGACGCTCACACTGGGGTTGGCGCCAGAACGCGCTGATCACCGTCGACCGTGCCGCCGGTACCTGGCGCCCCAATCCCGACCACGCGGTGATGCGTCTGTTCGCGGCCGATCTGATCCCTGGTGCCCGGCGCATCGAGGCCTTCTGCTTCCAGCGCCCCTGCCTCGCGGTGCGCCGCCCCGACGGGGGCATCGCGCTCTTCACCGCCAATCATGGCGGCGAACCAGCGCCGCTGGTCGTGATCTGCGGCGGCAACGAACAACGTCTCGAGCTGCCGCCGCACAGCATGGTCGCCCTGCGCTGGTGAGCCGACAAGCGCGGATCCCGGCCCACGACCGGGATCCGCGCATACCCGCGAGCAGGACGCCCGTCAATGGCGAGGGCTTCCATCAGAGGGGGCAGCGCCCCCTCTGATGGAAAGCAGCAGTACTACTCAGGGGCTTCGCCCCTACGGTCCATTCGCAAGCGAATGGACCTACCCCTCTGGCTTTGTCGGGATTCCCATGGATCGGCATCGCCGATCCATG
>JBEPXK010000532.1:0-3284 GCA_041641915.1 Planctomycetota bacterium | reverse complement strand
GCGCAGCGATAGGTGGCCCCGGTGGGGCCACCGGGCCGACGCAGCGCAAGCGCAGCCCCGCAGCGAAGCGAGGAGCAAGCGCAGCTGGGGTGCGCGTGAGCGCGCGAGGGGGCAGCGCCCCCTCTGATGAAAGCCTCAGGTTAGCGTGCGTCAGCCGTTGTTCTCGTCGAGCGGAGCGAGCACGACGGTCTCCTCGTTGCCCACATGCACGATCTGGGACCCGCCGACCGGCGCGCTCGGCTGGCGATCGCTCGGCTCCACGGTCTGCCACTCGTTGCCCCGCACGGTCTGGATGATGATCCGTCGTCTGGCGCGGTGGCCGGCGTCCCAGGGCAGGGCGCCATGCTCGAACGCGCCGATGTCGGGCGCCGTGCCGTTGACGCCGTCCATCGGTACCGGCACCTCGAAGCCGTCGCGGTTGAAGACGGTGTAGTTCTCTCCGCCGTCGATCAGCTCGGTCGAGTCGGCCGTGGGTACGAAGCCATGCGGTAGCGCATCGCCACCGGACAGCGCCGGATCGGTGGCGCTGCCGGGGACGTGGTCCCACCACAGGTTGTGGTCGACCAGCCGTGGCACGCCGGGGGCATTGTCGAAGTCGATGTGCTTGAACCTGGGTGAGTCGTTGCGGCACCAGGCCAGGTTGGCCCGTACCACCGTGCCGGCCTGGCTCGCGCCGCTGTTGGTCACCACGCCGAAGGGCCCGTAGAGCGGCAGCGGATCGCTGAAGCCACGCACCGCGATGGTGTTGTGCAGGATGAGGAAGTTGGCGGTATCGAACCCGCCCTTCTGGTTCTGGATGTGCACACCCCACTCCACGTCCACGATCAGGTTGTGGTCGATGATCATGTTGCGGCCGTAATCGGGGTAGACGCCGCCGGCGGTGAAACAACCGTCTCCCTCGACGCCGTCGACATCCGGCCAGGCGCTATGGAAGATGTTGTGGTCGACGCGCAGGAAACGGTTGTCGTTGCCCGAATAGGTGCCGCCGATGTCCCAGTCCTGCATGCCGAAGCCGGAGACATCGTTGTGGTGGACCCGCGCCGGGCAGTCCGGATCTTCGGGGTCGCTGCGGTACATGTTGAGATTGAGCGCGCTGCGGCCGGTGCGGCGGATGGTGTTGTAGGCGATCTCGTGATCCGACGAGCTGCGCTTGCTGTGGCCGCAGTCGACGGCGCCGCAACCGGTGACCGCGTAGTTGGTGTCCTCGATCAGGTTGCCGATCACCCGGTGGTTGCGCCCGAGCAGCGCGATGCCGCTGCCGGCGCTGTAACGCACGTGGCAGCCGTGGACCTCGTGGTTACGCCCCGAGACGATCACCCCGCTGGATTGGCCCCACTGGTTGGCGAAGTGGCCCGAGACATCGGTATAGTGGGTCGGGTAACTCACCTCCAGGTCACGCAGCACGATGTGATGGCTCGGTGCGTCGTTGTACTCGTCGGGCTGGTGGTAGGGCGTGTCGGAAACGCCCCAGGCCGGGTTGCGCCAGGGGTAGCGCACGCCGCCGTCGGCCGTGTAGCCGATGTTGTCGCCGCCGACGCCCGCATCGGTGGTGATGGTGCAGGCGATCAGGGTGAAGCCGCGAATCTCGATGTGGGAGCGATCGGAGCAGTCGAAACCGAAACAGCGGCGCTTGGCGGACACGCGCCCGGCCGGATCGGTACCGTCGAGGCTGAGCAGCAGCAGCTCGTCGGCGTCCTTGTCGTGGTACCATTCACCCGCGGCATCGAGCAGCCCGGGATGGTTGAACACGACGTAGCGGCTGTTGTCGTGATACCGGTCGGCGTTGAAGGTCTGCTTCCCGGCCTTGGACCGGGTGCGCATGGTGAACTCGTCGCCGTCGACGGCGGTGATGAAGCCGCTGACGATCCAGCTCCAGCCACCGTTATTGGGCTGGAGCACGATCTCGGCGCCGAGTGCCGCGTCGTCGCCCAGCGCGAAATCCGCGTCGCGCATGACCGTCTCGGTCCAGTTGTCACCGGTACGGGTGCGGCTGAGGAACTTATCGCTGACCGCCTTGGCCGGCAGCGAAGGGTCGTAATCGGGGTCGTTCGGCCAGCGCGCCACCGGCAGCATGCGGTCGTCCCAGAAGACCTGGTCGGCCTGGTTGTAGACGCTCGCGTCGTAGAGGTTGACGCCGTCGCCGGGGGTGGCGCTGGAGAAGAAGTCGCCGGCCATCGGCGCCACCCAGCGTCCGTCGCGCTGGGTCCAGCCGGTGATCGGGTCACGACCGTCGATGATCACCTCGCCGGTGGCGCGATAGACGATCGGCGCGCCCTCGGTGCCGCTGTTGGCCGGGCGGACCGACTCGCGGTAGGTGCCGGCGGCCACGGAGACCGTGTCGCCCGGCCCGGCCCGATCGGCCGCGGCCTGGATCGTGGCCAGCGGTTCGGCGGCGGTGCCGGGGTTGGCGTCGTCGCCGGTGGGGGGCGGCGCGACGTGCCACTCCGCACCGGGAAGCGGATACAGGGTGAGGGTGATGAGCACGAGCAGCACGCGCATGGCGACGGTCCTCCGTTGGCGGTTCATCGTGTGTTCGTCGACCCGACATTGCAGGTTACCGACGACACAAGGCTGCCTCGTCGTCGTGTGATGCACCGTGGGTCAGAGGGTACGCATCATCGGCGATGCGCTCGCCAGACGCTCGGCGGGCAGCCGTGGCGCCGGCGGAACACCCGAGCAAAATAGGCCGGATCCTCGTAGCCGACGCGGCGGGCGATCGCGCGGATGCTCGCTCGCGACTCGCGCAGGAGCGTCTCGGCCCAGTCGAGTTTGAGCGCTTCGTGATGCACCTGGATGCTGGTGCCGAGCCAATCGCGTGCCCGACGGGTCAGCGTGGAGACCGAGACCCCGAAGTGCCGCGCCAGCGCCGCGAGGTCGGTGGGCAGATCGATGTGTTGGCGCAGCCAGGCGTCGAGTCCATGCCGGGTGAAGGGCTCCGCTTCGACGCCGGACCCGCCGGCGAGCTCGGTCAACACCTCGGCCAGCAGACATTCCACCGCCCCCATCCGCCGGGGCAGTTCGCGCCGCGCGCGGAAGCCCATCCGCGCGATGCGCTCGGCGAAGGCGCGATGGCGCGGGTGGGCGAAGAACGGTCCGCCGTGTTCGCGCCACGCCACGCGGGCCAGGGCGCGCGCGTAGCCACCGCTGAAGCGGCAGTAGTGGTGCAGGTAGGGATCCTCGGGGTCGGCGCTGAGGATGCCCGGCGCACGCGGGCCGACCAGACCCACGCTGCCGGCGTGCACGGTATGCACGCGCCCGTCGGCGTCCTGGTGCAGCCCCCGCCC
>JBEPXK010000531.1:0-3289 GCA_041641915.1 Planctomycetota bacterium | reverse complement strand
GGTCGGCTTCCTGCACCAGGGTGTCGGTGGAGTCGGGGTAGACGGTCGCGGTCTGCCGCCGCGCGTCGAGCGGGTCGGCGTAGATGTAGCGCGTCTCCTGGGCCTCGACCCCGTTGCCTGCGCCCTGCGGGTTGCGCGCGCGCAGGGTGGCAAGTATGCCTGTCCCTGTTTTCCGCCGCGACCCCGTTGCCTGCGCCCTGCGGGTTGAGCGCGCGCAGGGTGGCGAGTATGCCTGTCCCTGTTTTCCTCTTGTCCCTGTTTTCCTCTGTTTTCCGCCCTGTCCCTGTTTTCCGCCCTGTTTTCCGTCGGTCCCTGTTTACCGTCGGAGTAGTTACTCTTGCTCCAGCTGATGGCTGATGACGCGGGGCGGGCTACCTGTCGCCAACGGCCGCTCCGTCACCCCGATCGCTCAGCGCGAGGGCGCCTGCTCGCCTGCCACCGCGCGCGCCGCCTGCACGTCGGCGGCGATCTGGGCGCTCAGGGCCGCGTGGTCGGGGAAGCGGCGCTCCGGGCGCAGGCGCCGCAGCAGCTGCAGACTGATCTGGGCGTCGTAGCAGTCACCCGACCAATCGATCAGATGCGCCTCGATGCTCAGCGCGCGGCCGCGGCCGATGGTCGGGTTGCGCCCCACATTCAACGCGGCGGCGACGCTGCGTTCTCGCAGCAGGGCGCGCGCAGCGTAACTGCCGGTGGCCGGGGCGAGCGTGGCGCAGGCGCCGAGATTGGCGGTGGGGAACCCCAGCTCGCGTCCGCGGCCCTCGCCATGGACCACCCGCCCGACGAGCTCGTGCGGCCGGCCGAGCATCCGCGCCGCCGCGGCCACCTGCCCGCGGCAGACCGCGGTACGGATCCGGCTCGAGGAGATCGGTCGCCCGCGCTCCAGGACCGGGCCGACCACCTCCATCGCCATCGAGCGGGCGCGGCAGAGCGCGGCGAGCTCGCCGACCCCGGTGCTGCGATCGCGCCCGCAACGGAAGTCGGGGCCGCAGACCACCGCGGTGACCGCGTGCTCGGCGCACAGCAGATCGAGGAAGGCGCCGGCGTCGAGACCGCGGACCCGCACGAAGGGAAGCTCGAGACTGGCGATGGTGAGGCCCAGTTCGCCCGACCAGGCGTCGAGCACGCGCGACCGGCCGGCCGACGTGAGCAGCGGGATCCGCGGTTGCCAGCCGAGGGCGGTGTCCATGCCGCTGAAGCGAACCACCACCGGTGCGCCGCGGGCCGCGGCCGCGGCGACCAGAGCGCGATGGCCGCGATGCATCGCGGTGAATTTGCCGATACACGCCACGCGTCGCACCGGGCTCACTCCTCGTCGTACCACACCCCGCGCCCGATGCCGGGCAGCTGGGTGCGCCAGCCCGGCTGCGCGAGCAGGGCCTCGAGCGCGACCAGCTCGTCGGCCGCGAGCCTGGCGAGCGCGGCATCGGCACGCGCCTGATCGGGTGCAAGCGCTTCGATCAGACGCCGGACGTTGCGCCGCAGACCGGGCACGTGCGCCCGCCGGCTCTGCTCGTGCTGATTGGCTTCGAGCGCGGTGAAACCGGCCGCGGGATCGTCGGGCCAGGCGGCGACGATCTGCCATTCGCGCAGCGCCGCGACCAGCCGTCGCAGTGCGGCGAGGTGGCGGCCGCGGTTGCGCAGGCGATAGCCGTCGCGCCCCATGAGGATGGGCACGAAGCGGCGGACGTAGGCCCGCGAGGCCATGCGATCGCCCCGAGCGCGCCGCAGCGCCAGATCGCAGCGGAACAGCTTCAAGCCCAGACGGCTGGGCGTCATGCTGGCCACCACCCGCGCGCCGGGCGTCACCTGCACCCCGGTTGCGGACAGTTCCACCGTTCGCACCGCGCCCGCCACGTCCTGCACGCTGCCCTGGTGGACCTGCTGCGCGTCGATCACCAGCACCGGCGCGCCGGTGTCGAGCGCCAGCCCCCCCGTCACTCGCAGCCGGGGACCATCGACCGCCGTCACCCGCCCGACCGGGATGGGCTCGACCGCCGGGGCGTAGCGGGTGAAGAGCGGGTTGAGCAGGCGGCTCCAATCGTGGGTCTCCACCCGCGCGAGGTGATCCTCGCCCTTGCGGTAGAGCAGGAAGGCGAGGTGCCGCAACAGCCGTCCGCTCTCGGGGTTGCGGCCGATGCCGCGCAGGCTGGCCTCGATCCCGGTGAGGTACCAGTTCCATTCCTCCTGCGGATCGTCCATCTCGCGCGCGATGTTCAGCGCCATGTCGTGCGCCATGTATTCCCACACCACCGGGAAGTGTGGCTGCACCCGGGCGATGAGCCCGAACACGGCCACGCTCTCGTAGAACCGGCCGTGGTCCTTGGCGTTGAGCGCCCGCATCCACAACAGGTCGGCGACCAGCCCGCGCATGCCGCCGAGCAGCAGGGTGCCGGCGAACTCGCCGGGCTCGAGATGGACGTAGGCCGTGCCCTCGGGCGCAAATGCGGCGCTGACCCCGCCGGCGGCCAGCGGGCGTCGGCGCCAGGCCGCGCCGGCGCTCAGCGTCGCCGCGATCAGGCAGACCAGGCCGAGCAACAGACAGGTACGTGGCCTCACGGCTCCAACCTCCGCATCGCCACCATCGCCGCGGCGAGGAACACTGCGATGAAAATACCGTAGTACGCCCAGGCATCGGCGACCATGCCCCAGCCGATGTAGCGGCTCGCGGCGAGGTTGGCTTCAACAGGGTAGCGCGCGAAATCGGGCATCAACCGCACCAACAGGCCCAGGGCGCGAGCCACCGGGCCCTCGGCCCCGGCGAGCAGCTCCGACTCGGCGTAACTGAGCAGATGGCCACCGAAGAGCAGCGTCAGTCCGCCGAGCAGGGCCACGCCCATGCGGGCGACGGTGACCAGGAACAGGGCACAGGCGGCGAGCAGGCCGGCGGCGGCGAGGGTGATCGCCCCGGCGCGCAGCAGATTGCCGAGGAAGGACCCCGAGCGGGTCGCGATCAGCACGCTGCTGTCGCGATGGAAGAACAGCCGCGCCTCGCTGCGCAGGCGGGCGATCTGCACCGTCAGCCGGCCGTCGCGCACCAGCTCGCCGGGCACCTGCAGCCGCGCGTAGTCGCGACCGTAGTCGCGCCGCCGTTCGCTGCGCCCGGCGAGCTGGATCGCGGCCGGCGTATCGTCGGCCGCCACCGCCTCGCCGTAGGGCGAGCCCGGATCGAGGACGAGGCGCCTGCTGGTGCCGTCGGCGGCAATGGCGGTCACGCTCACCGGGGTGCGTTCGATCTGATGCGCCAGGTCGATACCGGTCACCTGCACCCGCAGCAGCAAGCTCAGTTCGT
>JBEPXK010000530.1:0-3289 GCA_041641915.1 Planctomycetota bacterium | reverse complement strand
CGAGCAGCGAAAAGCGAGCAGCGAAAAGCGAGCAGCGAAAAGCGAGCAGCGAAAAGCGAGCAGCGAAAAGCGAGCAGCGAAAAGCGAGCAGCGAAAAGCGAGCAGCGAAAAGCGAGCAGCGAAAAGCGAGCAGCGAAAAGCCAAAGCCGTCAGCCAGCTCGCTCTCGCCCTCGCTCGCCGACATCAGCCATCAGCCACCAGCAAGGCCACACCCATCATCCATCCCCCTCACCGACCCCCACCACCTCGAGCAGGCAATCTGCGCTCGGATCCAGCCCGGCGAAGTGGTCGATTCCCTCGCGGTGGTATCTGACCGGCGCGTCCGGGGTGCTGCGCCAGGTGTGGTCGCGCAGGCGCCGGACGCGGATGGTCCGTTCGGGCGCCGTCGCCGGGGCCTCGATGAGGTAGTAGAGCGTGTCGCCGCGCAGCTCGATCGCGGCGGCGTCGCCGTGGGCCGCCACCGGGTAGCCGTTGAGGTCGAGCGCGGTCACGCTGCAGGCGGCGGCGTCGTCGCGCGTCAGCTCCACGCTCCCGGTGACCTGGCGGACCACCAGCGGCGGGCCGCCGAGATCGGTGATGCGCTGACGGCCGTCGTCCGTGGTCTCGGTGGCGAAGCCGTGATTGCGCTCCTCGCTCATCACCTGGAGCAGCATCCGTCGGCTGCTGGCCAGCGGCCGGCCGTCGAGCGCGACCAGCAGGGCGCTGCCGTAGGGCACATCGAGCGTGAAGCTGGCACCACCACATCCGACCGTCCCGGCCGCGGCGAGAAAACCGGTGACGCCGTTGGCGAACGGCGTATCGATACGCACCAGGCCCGCTGCGTAGTCCCACTGCAGTTCGCCGGTGGTGCTGGTGACCCGCTGCGCGTCGCGATCGATGCTTGCGCTCAAATCCGCGACGGTCGAGTCGCCGGCATCGAAGCTGACCGCGATCCGTCCGGCAAGGTAGGTCAAGGGGTCGAGGATGTCGCCGCTGAGCACGATCCCGTCGTCGGGCACGTCGTCGAGCCGGGTGAGATCGAAGCTGCCGACCTCCGGTGCCGGAGTGCCGGTGAGGGCAAACACGTCCTCCGGGTCGAGGTGGATGTCGGCCACCTGTTCGCCGGCGCCGACGTACCCACGACGATAGAGCAGGGCCGCGGCGGGGAACTGGCCCATGGTCACCGGAGCCTGCAACGGCCACTTGCCGATCATCTGGCTCCAGCTCGGACCGCCGAGGCTGAAATGATAGATGCCGTCGGTGCCCAGCAGCGCGCCGTAGGCGGCGAAGACCACCGGCATGTCGGCGCGGTAGCGGTTGGGCATCGCCCAGGAGGTCTCGGAGATGATCGAGGGCTTGCCGTCGTAGCTGTGGTCCATCAACGGCAACGCGAAACGCTTGGGATCGCCGGGAACCTTGGGATCGAAACGCACCGCGGCGCGGTCGTGGTAGGCGTGGTCGACGCGCACGCTGTACTTCTGGCTGCCGTCGCCGGTGACCGACGGGCCGAAATAGCCATGCCGATCCATGTGGTCGCCGACCGTGTTACTGTATTTGTCGGCCGGTCCGAGGATCTCGTCGTTGGCCGTCTTCCAGTTGCTGCACGAGACACAGGCGGCGTAACCCAGATCCTGCTTGAGCCAATCGCGGGTCGCGGTGAAGAATGCCATCTGGACGCCGGCGAGGAACCGCACCGTGTCCTGATCGCGCGGCGAGCGATATTCCTGGATGCTCCACAGATGCCGGAAGGCGACCCGCCCGGCGGCGAGATCGTCCACGTCTGTCGGATCCGAGCCCCAGGCGGCGAAGGCGGCGTCGAGTGAACCGTAGCGGTCGATCAACCAGGCGGCGAAGCGCCGCTCCAGATCGGCCACGTGCGCGCTCGGAATGTTGGACGGATCGGAACCGGGATCGAAGGTCCAGAACAGGAACGAGTCTTCGTTGACCAGTTCGATCGCCGCCACCGCGGGTTCGTCGACCAGGGCGACGCCCGTTTGCGGATCGGGCGTATGCAGCACTTCACGCCACCACCCGCGATAGAGCTCCTGGTAGGCCTCGTTGAAGAACAACAGGGCGAAGGGTTTGGCCGGCTTGCTGCCGTCGCCGGTGTAGCCGGTGATGGTGGCATGGTCGGCCGCCGGCTGCAGCCACAGGGGGAAATACAACGAGATGGTGGTGTAGATGCCCTCCGCCTTGAGCGCGGCGACCAACCGGTGAACGTTCTCGCGCAGGCGCGGGTCGAGCGTGCCGGCGTCGCTGCCGCTGGTGGCGTAGACCGGAGAATGGTAGCGGACCATGTTGACGCCGTACTTGGCCAGCTGTCGGGCCATGTAGGCCAGCGAGATGTCATCGAGGCCGGCGATACCGGCGCCACCGTTGGCCGCCCAGAAGCGCACCGGCTCGCCGGTGTCACCGTGAACGAAAGCGCCGTCGACCGCGGTGATGAAACCGCCATCGCCGGCCTGGGACTCGTTGAGATACCGCAGGTCGATGGGGCTCGGTGCGAATTCATCGAGACCGGGCTCGAAGGGGAACCAGCCCTCTGGCGCGGTACCGTATTTCTCATCCGGCTTGAGCCGGCCGCGGGGGATGAACAACTGATTGGTCAGGCAGAAACAGTCGATGGCGGAGGGCGAGACGGCGTCGATCATCTCGACGCGGAAGCTGTGCGTGCCCGCGGTGAGCGCGACCTCGCCGAGCGCGACCCAGCTCGCGCTGTTGCCGCCGACCGAGACGGTGTCGAGCAACACGGTCTCGTCCTTGGTCAGGGTCTGCCAGCCCATGGCGCCGAAGCGCCAACGCAACGGGCCGTGCTTCCAGAATTTGCGCACGTACAGGCGATAGGTCCCGCCTTCGCTCACCTCGACCGCATCCCAGGCGAGGTAGCGGTCCGCCGCCGTGTCCTGGTTGTTGATCCACCGCCAGGTCCCATTGGAAAGCGCGGGATCGCTCTCGCTGCCGCCGGCGCTGAGCTGATCGGCCTGCTCCGCCTCGAGCCAGACGTATTCCGCCGCTGGTGCGACCCCGGACAGAATCAGGCTCAAAGCGATGATGCAGGTACACAGATTACGCATGGATCCCCCTCCGCGTCGGCTCTCTCCTGCCAGTATCCGCAGCCGCGGGTCCGCTACAGCCCGATCGGTGACCTGCCCTCAGATCCGAGCCGGGCGTGGCACACGCCCGGCACGACCGGCGGCCAGAACCGAGCCCCCGCCGCTTCCGCATCCAGACGGCGACCCATCAGCCATCGCCATGGCCATCGGCCCCCCTCTCGCCCCACCCGAAACCCTTGTAGCGCCAACACGGATCC
>JBEPXK010000529.1:0-3290 GCA_041641915.1 Planctomycetota bacterium | reverse complement strand
CATGGAAGAGCAGAAAGGTGGGCCGGAGCCCTATGCTCAACCCTTGGGTTGTGGGCGGAGGCCCACCTTGGTGCCTCGATTGCTTGTGACAGCGACAAAAAAAAACGTTTTGAAAGCGGCGCTGTCACAAGCCGTCGAGGCACAGGGGGTTCGGGGGACGAAGTCCCCTGATGAAAGAGCAGAAAGGTGGGCCGGAGCCCTATGCTCGCAACCCTTGGGTTGTGGGCGGAGGCCCACCTTGGAACCGGTGCTCGCGCCTGATGCACCGACGAGTCGGCTGAGTACAACCTGGCTCCTCGAGGTTTCGCGTGCGCAACGCGAGCAGCGAGCAGCGAGCAGCGAGCAGCGAGCAGCGAGTAGCGAGTAGCGAGTAGCGAGTAGCGAGCAGCGAGTAGCGGGACTCTGTCCCGCCAGCGAGGCAAGAACCGTTGGCTTTGCTGCCGGCAGCGACGCTCGCTGATCCGCTTGTCCGGTGCCGGGCATTGGCGTCACGACGCCGTGGCCGGCATCACCCCGGCTCACCTCGCCAGGCACTGGGAGGCCGGCCGGTGAGGTCGCGCACGGCGCGCGAGCAGTGGAAGGCGTTGGCGAAGCCGACCGCGGGGGCCAGTTCGGCGAGCGGGCGGCGATCGCCAGCACGCAGGAGGGTACAGACGCGTGCGACCCGCAGGCGTCGGCGATAGCGCATCGGCGGCAGTACCCCGACCGACGATTCGCCCCGCTACACCGAGCCCTTCACCATCACGCGCGACACCGTCGTCAAGGCCTTCGCCATGATGCCGGACCGCGCCCCGAGCCTGGTGACCACCGCGCATTTCTGGAAGCGGCCCGCGGCGCTGCCGCCGGTCATCGTTTCCCCGGCGGGACCGGAGCTGCCGCCGGCAGAAGTCGGCAAGCCCTACCGGCTGGCCTTTCAGACCCAGCCGGGGGGTGCGACGTGCTGGCGGGAGGCGGCCGAACTACGCAACTACGAGCCGGGGAAGAAGAAGGGTGTGATCGTCAAGCCGACCGGGCTGAGCCTCGATCCGCAGACTGGCGTGCTCAGCGGCAGCCCGGAACGCGGCGGCGTGTACTGGGTGCAGATCCAGGTGGCCGCGAAGCCCGGCAGAATCGGCAGTCTGCGCAACTACAGCCTGCGCGTCGCCGGGGAGGGCGGCCAGGCCGCCGGCGTGGCCGCCGACAGCCACGTTGTGCTCTGCCGCATGGTGGGTTGGAGTGCCGAGCAGGTCGTGGCGCTGCAGGCGGTCCTGGAAGCCGCTGGCGTCGCGGCGCACGTTCAACCAGGGTCAGACGCATCTGGTCGTCATCCCTGCCAACGAATACGACGCTGGGCGCGATGCGATCGAGCAAGGCATGCGCAAACGCGACATCGACCGCGTCGACCTGATCGATCAGGCTCAGCAATGAGCCATGCCTGCCAGGGGCGGGCCAGCCAGACTCGGTCGGCCGATCGGCCAACCGGGGGATGCATTCCTGCGATCAAGGGGCAGCGATGACGACTCCTTCAGAGGGGGGCAGCGCCCCCTCTGATAGAAGCCTCAGCGGTCGTCGCGCGCCTGCGGTTGCCCGATGACCACCACCCAGTCGCGATCATCGGGCAGTGGCAGGGGGATGCCCTCGTCCGGGTCGGGGGCGAGGGTGAGGGGGTGTTCCTCGCCGCTGCGGGGATCGAACAGCCAGGCGTGGTCCAGGTCCGGAGCACCGAGCAGTCCCAGGCGGATGCCGTCGGTGGCGCCCATGACGTAGGCGACGTGGCAGCCATCCGGCTCCGCCAGGCAGTAGGCGTGCGAGGCTTCGCCGCGGAGCAGTTCGTCGTGCGGGGACAGGCGCCACCAGGGAATCCGCTCGAACAGGGTCTTCAGGTGGACGACCTGCTCGTCCCAGGCGGGGTTGCCGGGGTCGGCCTCGCAGCCGAAGGCGGTGGGGTGGCGCAGACCGCCGAAATAGGTCGAGCCCCAGCCGGTGACCAGGAAGCCGCCGGCCATGGCGATCTCCCAGCTGATCGCCCGCATGCCGCCGGGGCCGTCCATGCCGTCGTGGAACTTGCGCAACCAGTAGCCGTATTCGGCGTTGAAGACCGGCTTGCGGTGGCAGCGGGCGAGGAGGATCTCGGCGTGCCGTTCGCGGTAGACCTGCTGGCAGTCGGCAAGGTCGCACCAGGGCTCGTGGGCGAACCAGGGGTGGGTGGTGCCGCGACCGCCGCCGTGGACGCAGAGCAGACGGCAGTGCGGATCCCAATGGCGCAGCTCGGCACCGATGGCGGCCACCCCGGCGCGGGAATCGCCATGCAGATGGGCACCGCGGCCGGGCTTCCACTCGCCGGCGACGCAGAAGAGCACGTCGCCGGCGCCGTAGCGGGCGGCGATGTAGCGGGCGTAGCGCAGCCGCGCCAGGTGATCGGGGAACATGTCCCAGGAGACCAGTTGCGCCTCCGGATCGCGCTTCTGCCAGGCGATGTAGAGGAAGGCGGTGATTCCCAGCCCCTGCAGGTGGGCCAGGCGCCGATCGACCTCCTGCCAGAAGGCCGGATTGAGCGGTTCGTCGGCCGGCACCGGATCGTAGGGGCCGCTCCGGTTCCACGCGTCACCGCCCTCGTTACGGCCCCAGGCCTGTAATTTGATGTTGAGGATATTGAAGCCCTGTGACGCTCGGGTCTCGGCGTAGCGCATGACCGCGGCCTGGTCGCAGCCGTCTTCGGGTCGGGTGCAGGTGTAGGCCCAGTTGGTGTCGCCGAAGGCCCAATAGGGGCTGCCGTCCTGACGGCGCAGGGCGTGGGGGTGCTCGGGCCAGGTGGTGATGCCGCCGCGGGCATCGCCCTGCGTACAAGCAAAGGAACCGCTGACGCCGTCGAGGCCGGAATCCGTGCTGCTGGTCCGCCATCGCCAGGTCCCGACCTGATCGGGACTGAAGCGCAGACGCCAAGTGGTGTCGCCATCCCAGAACAACGACGCCCGTCGACGGCTGCCGTCGGGCGCGGTCAGATCCACCGCGGCGTCGCAGTCGCGGTAGGGGTTGGTGTAGCTGCCGGTGTGAGCGAAGGCCTGCTCGAAGCGGCCGTATCGGGGAACGGTGGTTGTGGCCATGGCGAGAGGTTCCCGCTGTTCCGGTCCGGGGCCAGGACTACTTGAGGCTTCTATCAGAGGGGGCAGCGCCCCCTCTGCGATCTGTTAGAGGGCTCGGACTCGCCAGCGAGTGGAGCCCAGCCAGGCTTGGCTGGGCGACCGGCCGACCGAGGGGTGGTTTTCTGCAAAAATGGGCCGCAGGGCGGAGGCGGCATCGCGCAGCGATAG
>JBEPXK010000528.1:0-3295 GCA_041641915.1 Planctomycetota bacterium | reverse complement strand
GCCCATTCTCGCAGAAAACCACCCCTCGGTCGGCCGGTCGCCCAGCCAAGCCTGGCTGGGCTCCACTCGCTGGCGGCACCGAGGTTTGGAGCTCTGAGGGACCCGTCATGGAAGAACAGAAAGGTGGGCCGGAGCCCTATGCTCAACCCTTGGGTTGTGGGCGGAGGCCCACCTTGGAGGACTATGCTGTGAGCGTGTGCTCCGGTGGTGGCCGGACCGTCGCCGCCGGGTTCAGCCAGCGGCGACGAGGCTCTCGGGTTGGCAGTCGGCGAAGGCGGCTTCGAGCTGGTCGAACAGCTCGGCGCGCTGGTCGGGATCCTCGCAGCGGGCGAGGCGGTTGCGCAGGCGATAGACCTGCTTGAGTGCGGCCGCGTCCATCCCCGGCAGCTCGGGGACCTCGAGCGGGTAGCTGGGGCTGAGCTCCGGTTTGATCTGCCGGTACATCTCGAGCATCAGCGCGTTGGCCTGTTCGCTGTCCATCGTCGCGTGGCGCCAGGTGAAGCCGTAGCCCTCGAGCTGCCAGCGTTCGCGGCTCTCCGGGCTGGCGATGGCGGCCAGCGGCAGGGGGGCGAAGGTGAACAGGGTATACCGGTGGACCGCGGGGCCGGCCTCGGGATAGGCGTTGAGGAATGCGACGGTGGTCGCAACACTGCGCTGGGTTTCGCCGGGGAAGCCGACGATGAAGAAACTCTTGGTGTTGATGCCGTGGCGGTCGAGCAGCGCGAGCGCCTCCAGCGCCTGCTGCGGATCGGTGCGTTTATTCATATGCGCGAGGATCGCCGGGTCGCCGGATTCGATCCCCAGCAGCACCTCGAGGCAGCCCGAGCGGGCGAGTAGTTCGGCGATCTCGGCATCGATGATGCCGATGCGGAACATCCCGCGCCAGCGCAGGCGCATGCCCGAGGCGATCAGCGCGCGGCACATGGCCGCGGCACGGGCACGGTTGGCGAAAAGGTTGTCGTCGGTGAAGTAGACCCGGCGCAGGCCGTCACGCTCGGGCATGGTGGCGATCTCGGCGACCACCGCGGCGGGGTCGCGCAGGCTGACGCGGGGATGCAGCGCGCAGAAATCGCAGAAGGTGCAGCGGAAGCCGCAGCCCTGGCCGGCCTGCAGCGGGAGGTAGAGCGGTGCCTCGGGTAGCGGGTGGCGGCGCCAGTCGATGGCGATGTCGCGGTGGGGTTCGGCGCGAACCGGGCTGCGGCGCCAGCGGCCGTCCTCCTGCCAGGCGAGGTTCGGCAGGTCGTGCCACGGCGCGCCGTCGCGGATCCGGCGCACCAGCGCGGCGAGGGTGTCCTCACCGCGATCGCTGACCACCAGCACGTCGACCGGTGAAGGCCGGGTCTCGTCCATGAGGTAATTGTGCGCGCAGACCGCGGGGGCGATGTCCGCGCCGATCGCACCGCTTTCGAGCAGGCGGCGGTGCTGATGGCTCTTCCATACCTGGGTCCCGCCGACCACCACCGTGGCCCAGGGGGCGTGGCGTTTGATCGCCGCGGCCATCGCGTCGATGTGTTCGGCCAGGGGGAGGAAGGTGGTGGAGAGTACGATCACCGGCGGCTTGCGGGCGAGCAGCGCGGCGAACTCCTCCTGCTGGTCGGAGAGCAGGTCGATGCGCGCGGCCTGCAGCCCGTGATCGGCGAGATGCTGGCAGAGGTAGGGGCCGTTGAGGCCGACGAAGGCACGGCGTTGGCCGTGGATCGCGGCGCGTGCGGCCGCGGCGTCGCGGCCGGCGGCGAAGTAGCGCGCGAGGAAGTTGAGCGAGGCGGGGGTGCCGTCGAGCTGCAGGCGCATGCGCTCGCGCTTCGCGGTGCCGAGGAACTCGCGCGGGAGCTCGCCGGCGACGACGACGCAGTCAAGCGGCGGGGCCGCTGGTTCGCGCTGAGTCATGGGCCTCCCCTCCGCCCGGCCGGGGCCATCCGGTGCGCCGGCCATGTTCCAGGGTATACGCGGCGCTGTCGAGCCCGCTGGCTTGCGCGCTGCACGCGGCCGTAGCAACACTACAGGTTGTGGTCGATGGTTGACTGACCACAAGATGAGGTAGCATCCGCCTTCCGCCGTGCTGAGGCGCCCTGTCTGCTCCCCGCCTGCGGCCTCCCCCGCTGCCCATCCATCTGTTGCGAAAGCCACGCCATGCCGTCGTCCAGCTCCCAGACCGATCCCGCCACCACCCTCGCGGCTCCGGTGTTCACCACCGTCAGCAAGCGCGACGGACGCGTCGAGCCTTTCGACGGGGCGCGGATCACCGCGGCGATCGCCAAGGCCGGCGCCGCCACCGGCGAATTCGGCGAGCGCGAGGCCCGGCGGCTGACCCAGACCGTGCTCGCGGTGGTGGCGCAGACCGGCAGCGGTGGCAGCTGCGAGGTCGAGGCGATCCAGGACGTGGTCGAGGACGTGCTGCTGGCCTCGCCCTACCGCGCCACGGCCAAGGCGTTCATCATCTACCGCGACCAGCACGCGCGGATGCGCGAGATCGCCCACGAGACCCAGGTCGACCTGCTCGACCGCTATCTCGACCGCGGCGACTGGCAGGTGAGCGAAAACGCCAACATGGCCTGGTCGTTGCAGGGCCTGAACAACTACGTCGCCAGCGAGGTCACCCGGACCTACTGGCTCAACCGGATCTACCCCGCGGAGATCCGCAAGGCGCACATAGAGGGCGACCTGCACGTCCATGATCTCAACGCGCTCTCGGTCTACTGCGTCGGCTGGGACCTGGCCGAGCTGCTCGAGCAGGGCTTCACCGGCGCCCCGGGCAAGGCGGAGAGCGGGCCGGCGAAGCACTTCCGTTCCGCCCTGGGTCAGATCGTCAATTTCTTCTATACCCTCCAGGGCGAGGCGGCCGGCGCTCAGGCCTTCGCCAGCCTCGACACCTACCTCGCGCCATTCATTCGCGCCGACGGCCTGAACGAGCGTGAGGTCAAGCAGGCGTTGCAGGAATTCGTGTTCAATCTCAACGTGCCCACGCGGGTCGGTTTCCAGACGCCGTTTACCAACGTCACCCTCGACCTCGACGTGCCGCGGCACATGGTCGATGAGCCGGTGGTCATCGGCGGCGAGCGTTGCCGCGACCGCTGCTACGGCGACTACCAGGACGAGATGGATCTGTTCAACCGGTGCCTGCTCGCGGTCCTCGCCGAGGGCGACCACAAGGGGCGGGTGTTCACCTTCCCCATCCCCACGGTCAACATCACCGAGGATTTCGACTACGCCGATCCGCGCCACCGTCCGTTGTGGGAGGCGACTGCGCGTTACGGCATTCCGTATTTCGCCAATTTCGTCGGTAGCGACATCGCAC
>JBEPXK010000527.1:0-3296 GCA_041641915.1 Planctomycetota bacterium | reverse complement strand
ATCTCCCCGAGGCCTTCGCGATGTCCTGCCGGCGAGTGTGGCGCGGGGCGACCCACAAGATGCGCGGCCGCGAGCTGGGGGATTTCCTGATATCCAGCCAGTGGCGCTACGACCCGGGCCGGGACGCCGTGATCCTGGGGCAATGGGTACCAGAGGAGGAGCCGAATGATCGAGAGAGCCGTTGATTGGCTGGCCGGGCTGTTCGCCCCTGGGCCGGCCGCTGCGCCCCCGACCGAGCCGGATCTGCGCGAGCCGGACATGAGCCAGGACCAATACCAGCGCTATGGTTTCTGCCTGGCCGAGTTGGGGGTGCCTGGCGCCCGGGTGGTGCGCTGCGACGTCGAGGAGGCGGACTACGGCAACGTGGTGCGTCTGACCGTCGTGGGCAACCAGGCCGCCGGGATGTCGGTCACCGTGATGATCGACCGCCGCGATTGGGACCGCGTGGTGCTGCCGGTGATCCAGCGCCCGCTGCGGAGGCCGGCATGATGATCGACATCCACCAGAATTGCCCATTCTGCCGTGGCCGCATCAATGACCCGCGGCACGAGCCCCTGGGCGGCGACTGCCCGGTGCGCGAGCTGGGCGAGCACCAGGTGACCGCGAGCGAGGCCCGGGAGCGCCTGGAGCGCGAGGCCGCCGCCAAGCCGGAGGATCGCTACATGTCCGTGGAATGGATGCAGGCCGACGAGCGCCGCATCGCCGCGCACCAGCGCCTGATGGCCGATTACCTGGCGGAAGTCGACAAGCTGCAAGACTACGAGCGGCCGCCGCTGCGCGAGATCGCCGGCGAGTGGATCGACGAAGCCGCGCCCCTGCCGGTCATGCTGTCCGAGAAAGCCAGGCGGGCGTGGTCGCGCTCCCTGCGTGAGACCGCGACGAACACGGGCCCAGGCTTCCAGCCGCTGATCGACGGGCGCGTGATCGTTGGCATCGACCCGGCCGAGCCCGGATCTGACCATGCCGTAGTCCAAGGTTGCCAAGGCGCCGAGGGTGGCAATGTTGACCAGGACGGCGTCGACGAGTTGGTGATGGTGGCCGACGACCCGGTGCGCGTGATCACTGTGGCGCTGTTCGATGGGCGCACCTGCTGCGTGGCCAGCGATGATCGCTCTTGGCCGAGCGGTACGCTAGATCTTGGCGCCAAGGCGCAGCGCGTGGCCAGTGAGGCGCTGTCGTGCTACCAGGAGGCCGAGATCCTGGCGCTGCACCAGGACGGGAAGCAGTCGGCGACGTTCACCGTCGAGACCTGGGAGCGCTGCCGATTCCAAGCCCTGCCGGACGAGGAAGGTTACGGGCGCATCATCGACAACGTGTGGCCGGCCGATGCGCTGCGGATCCGGGGCGCCTGCCCCCGCACGGGTGGCCACCATCGGCCGGCGGATCGCGGGCGCTACTGCCGCAAGTGCGGGCGCAGCCGTGAGCATTGACGAGCTGATCGAGCACCTGGAGGCGCTCAGGCGTCACACGAACGGCGGCCGGACAGTCGGCGTTCTGGGGAGGGATTCCACGGGCGCGTTCCATAGCTTGCCGAGCCTGGCGAGCGCGTTCACCGTCTACCCCAGCGACGACGAGGATCCACGGACCGGACGCGGCACGGGCATCGGCCGACAGCAAGAGCCGGAATACGAGCCGTGAGCGCCAAGCCGTACCCCGATCACTGCCTGGTGCCCCGGGAGATCGACAACGACCGGGAGGCCGAGCTGTACCGGCGGATCCGCGACACGCTGCTGCGCGCACACTGCGACGACGGCCGGGACGAGCACCGATGTGTAGGCCGGATCACCCTGGACCGGGACGGCATCACCCTGAATTGCGCCCGCTGCGGCGATGCGCGACAACTGCAACCAGGAGGAGGCGATGACAACGACCGTAACGATTGAGGCACACTGCGCCCCCGACGAGCGCGTCGAGCTGGTGATCCACGGCAACGGCCGGGGTGATCCATCGCGGGTGGTGGTGCTGCGCGACGGGGAAACTGCGGAGGATCACGTGTACGACGACAAGTCGATCACGGTGCGCGAGCGCATGGTCAGCCGCGAGGACGAGCTGCGGGAGGCTGCCGATGGCTGATCCGAACAAGCCGAGCAAACGAGTGGGCCTGGCCGGCATCGTGGACAATGCGGCCCGCAACCGGCAGCGCAACCTGAACCGAGAGCTGGGCGACAACCTGCAAACCCGCAAGCTGGGCGGCAAGCTCAAGAATAAGCCGCAGGGCAGCAACAAGCCGAAGCAGTAGTGACCGCAGCCGTTGACCAGGCCCCGGGGATTGATCTCCAGTACACCCCGGCCGGGCCGACGATCGCGGCTTTCCACCAATCCGACGCCAGGGTGCGCGGCATCCTGGGCCCTATCGGCAGCGCGAAGTCTGTCGGGTGCGCCATGGAGCTGTTCTGCCGGGCCGTGGCGCAGCGGCCGTACAACGGGGTGCGATATTCCCGGTGGGGCGTGGTCCGCAACACGTACCCCGAGCTGAAATCGACCACGATCAAGACGTGGACGGAGTGGTTTCCGCCCGAGATCTGCACGGTGACGTATGGGGCGCCGATCACCGGTTTCATGCGCTTGAACCTGGGCGACGGCACGTGGCTGCACATGGAGCTGGTGTTCATCGCCCTGGACCGGGCCGAGCACGTGTCGAAGCTGCGGTCCCTGGAGCTCACCGGGCTGTGGCTGAACGAGGCGTCGGAGATCCACAAGGCGATCTTCGACATGGGCGGCGGCCGTATCGCCCGGTATCCGCCCAAGCGCTGGGCCGGCGGGCCGTCGTGGTCCGGCATCATCATGGACACGAACGCCATGGACACGGATCACTGGTGGTACTGGCTGGCCGAGGTCGAGAAGCCCCGCGACCATGAGTTCTTCCGCCAGCCGCCGGCGCTGCTGCGCGAGCACGATCAGACCGCGAGGCTGCCGTACCGGGTGAATCCGAAGGCCGAGAATATCCAGAATCAGCCCCTGGGCGGCGATTACTGGCTGAACCAGATCTCCGGCGCGTCGCACGAGTACATTCGCGTGTATCTGATGGCCGAATACGGCGCGGTGCAGGCCGGGCAGCCCGTGTATCCGGAGTATTCGGATATCCACCATTGCCCGCAGGACGTCGAGCTGGTGGTGAACGAGTCGCTGCCGATCCGCATCGGGTGGGACTACGGGCGCACCCCGGCGGCGGTGATCGGGCAACTGACCAGCGACGGCCAGCTCCGGGTGTTCGACGAGCTGGTGGTCGACGACCCGCTGGACCTGGGCCAGGAGTACCCGTCGATGGGTGTGCGGGCGTTCGCGAACGACGTGGT
>JBEPXK010000526.1:0-3304 GCA_041641915.1 Planctomycetota bacterium | reverse complement strand
AAGGCCAAAGGAGAAACCCCAGCCCATGAGCGCATCCGCGATCACCGTCGAGGTCGCCGCCGGCGAGCTTCTGGACAAGATCACCATCCTGGAGATCAAGGAAGCCAAGTTCGACGACCCGGACAAGCTCGCCAACGTCCGCGCCGAACTGGAGACGCTGCGCGCCGCGCGCGACGCCAGCCTGCCGTCGACCCCGGAGATCGAGCGCGCGGTCGACGGCCTGCGCGAGGTCAACCGCGCGCTTTGGGAGATCGAGGACGAGATCCGCGAATGCGAGCGCAACAAGGATTTCGGCGAGCGGTTCGTCGACCTCGCCCGCGCGGTCTACAAGACCAACGACCGCCGCGCCGCGCTCAAGCGGGAGATCAACGACCTGACGGGCTCGCGCCTGAAGGAGGAGAAGTCTTACGCGGCCTATTGAACCGGAGGGCACTATTGCGTTCTGCCTCGCACCGCTAGATGTGGTGCGTCACGTCCCGCAAGGCGCTCCCCGCACGACCGGGCGAATGGAACCCGGCTGCCGGCGGTTTGCCGCTCCAGCCCTGCTGAGCGGATCGACGGGCAATATCGTCTGTCGCTGGCCTGAACTCGCGGCATACAGACCACGCCGCTGAAGCTCGGCCAGGGACCTGCCGGCGTGGCCGACGCGGATCCTTCAGACCGGAATCAGAACGTCTGTCCCGTAAGGATCGAGCCGCGTCCACGTCGGCATGACTCGTCTGCCCGCACCGGCCGCAGCGGAAGGTCTGAACCGCCCCGATCTTTTCCGGAGGCTCCAACGTCTGGGAGACTGGAGCTTATGGGAAAGACCACGAACCGGAAGCCCTATCCGCGGGAACTACGCGAACGTGCCGTTCAGATGGTGCGCGAGCATGAGGGCGAGTACGCCTCGCGATGGGCGGCGCTCACCTCGATCGCCGAAAAGGTTGGCTGCAACCCTGAGACGCTGCGCAACTGGCTGCGCCAGGCGGAGCGTGACGAGGGCACGGCCGCTGGGATGACGACCAGCGAGGAGGAGCGTCTCAAAGAGCTGGAGCGGGAGAACAAGGAACTCCGGCGGGCGAACGAGATCCTGCGCAAAGCTTCGGCTTATTTTGCCCAGGCGGAGCTCGACCGCCGCAACAAGTCATGATCGCGTTCATCGACGATCACCGCGCGGTCTATGGGGTCGAGCCGATCTGCCGGCAGCTGCCGATCGCCCCGTCGACCTACCGTCTCAACGCCGCCCGGCGAGCGGCCCCGTCGACGGCGCCGCCGCGCATCCAGCGCGATGCGCGGCTCCGCACGGAGATCCGCCGGGTCTGGGACGAGAACTTCCAGGTCTACGGTGTGCGCAAGGTCTGGCAGCAGCTTCGCCAGGACTGTGCATCGGCACCGGGGTCGCGCCAGGATTCTAGTTCTAAATCAAACATTTGACGCGCCGATCGGCGCCGTGCCCCATCCAAGAGTCACAGTCCGAACCAGTTCGGCGGACGCCTGACCTAGCGCCGAGGTTAGGCGCTACCTCTCTTTTGTTTTTATCATTTGCTAATCGCGGCGTATGCTTTGGTGCGCTGAGGAGTGGTGGGAGCTCGGCCGCGCTAAGTTCGGCAACAATTTGAGGTACGCACATGGCCAACCACCGCGCTAATCGGCCGCCGTCACGTCTCGTGGATGCGCAGCCGACCGGACCCGACCTTACTCCCGCTTCGGTTCAGAACCGCCTGAGACCTTCACGCTCTGCGCTGCCTGCCGTCGAGAACACTCTACACAACCTGCCACTCTTCAAAGACACCGATGCCGCAGCCCGGGAGGCCATGCAGGAGTCGGCACGCTACCACGACGCCGCGAAGCACGAACTGATTATGAGCCAAGGGGACCTTGGGTTCGACCTTTTCATGGTGGTTGCCGGGTGCGTGATGATCGCCAGGACAGACGGCTGGGGGGCGCAACAGGTCGTCGGGTTTCTCTTCGCGGGAGGATTGTCCGGCGCTGTGGCGATAGACACCTACGTTAACAGCGCCCGCTCAGTGGTTCCCACGACGGTCGTGGGCTTCGATCATGCCACGATCTCGAACCTTACCGACGCGCATCCAAGCCTGCGCCGCGCCCTCTATCGCTCGACCATCTCGGATATCGGGGTCGCCCAGGATCATCTGGTCATCCTCGGGGCCATGAACGCCCAGGAACGCGTCGCTGCAGCTCTCTTGCACTTCGACCGCTGCCAGCGGGCGAGGGACCCGATAGCGGATAAACCGCTCTGGCTTCCAATGCGTCGGACCGACCTAGCGAACTACCTCGCGATCGAGTTACCGACCTTGAGCCGCGTCCTCAGCCGCTTCCGAGATCATAAGCTCCTCAGTTTCCAGTCCATCTCAGAAATCTGGCTATGCGATCGCCAACGCCTTGCACGCCTGTCGGGAGAGGACTGGACAGTCGACACGCTCGATTGATTAGGGATGGCCCGCATACCGGCGCAGTCCACCTCTGTGGCTGGTATACCCGGAGTCATTGGAGACCCGAATTCGTGCTTGACGCCACGTAGGTGCGCGCTTCAGCTGCGAGCACGCGGATCGGCGCGTGGTCCTGGCGCCGATCCGCGCGCCATCACATTGAAATCAAACAAAGGTAGTTGGCGTGACCCTTACGCCGATCCACAGCGGCTGCGTCGCGCCAGGCGGTCAGCAATTCACGCACGGCCTTTTCTTCCCCGCGTTGGGAAATACCGGCAGAAGGTCGCTGCGGTAGATGGTCGCCGGAACGGTCATGCCGGATCAGGTTTGAAAGAACGGGTCATGAACGTCAACATCTCGTAGTGGTGAAGGACAACGCAATAGGCCCGGAACCGGATATCGGGGTAACGGGCCGGCGCGCCGCGGTGCTTTTGCTCGCTTTGTGTTATGTAAAAGGCGCAAGCTAGGCGCCGATTAAACGCGCCGGCGATCGGTTTTTTGCCACGAAACCCCCGGCCGGGGCGCGAGTTCAACGCTTTGTGGGTAGTCGTAGGGCGAATTCTGCCTCTTAGGTATTGCAGCGTGAAACAAACGTTCGTAGGGTTTCACGTCTGGCGGGGGCTTCCGGGGTAGAGGGCTGGCGGCCGCCCCCGCACCTGTTTGCAAGCCAAAGGGGGTTTCATGTTCTCGATTCGCGCGACGCTGGCTGCGGCCGCATGGACCGCCGGCGTCTTCGCCGCGGCTGACGCCGGGGCGCAGAACCTGATCCCGGACCAGAACCTGAACGTCCAGGTCAATCCGCAGATCCAGATCACCACGCCTAAGGAAGCGGCGATCCAGCAGCTGCAGCGGCCGGTCGAGATCACCGTGCC
>JBEPXK010000525.1:0-3305 GCA_041641915.1 Planctomycetota bacterium | reverse complement strand
GACCGACGACGATCGCCCCTGGCCCACCAGCCGGCCGGCCGGCCACCGCCAGGACTGGTACCTGCTCGCCTACGGGCACGATTACCAGGCCGCGCTGCGCGACGCCGCCCGGATCTTCGGCCGCCAACCCCTGCCGCCCCGCTACGCCCTCGGCTACTGGTACTCGCGTTACTGGGCCTACACCGACCGCGAGATCCAGGAACTGGTCGCACAGTTCGATGCGATGGACATCCCGCTCGATGTCATGGTGATCGACATGGACTGGCACCGCATCGGCTGGACCGGCTACTCGTGGTGCGAGCACTACTTCCCCGAACCGCAGGCCCACCTCGATTGGCTCAAGCGCCACGGCCTCAAGATCGCGCTCAACCTCCACCCTGCCGGCGGCGTCGGCGAACACGAGGACATGTACCCGGAGATGGTCGCAGCCCTGGGGCAGGACCACGTTGATCGCCTGGTGGCCAAGCACGGCCTGCGCGAGGACATCAAGCAGAAGTACCTCGCGTTCTACGGCAAGGATGCCGACAACTACCGTCATGTTCCCTTCGACATCACCGATCCGGCCTACATGCGCGCCTACTTCGAGGTGCTCCACCGCCCGCACGAGGCAGACGGGGTCGACATCTGGTGGATGGATTGGCAACAAGGCGCGAGCACCGCGCTGCCCGGGCTCGACACCCTGCCGTGGATCAACCAACTGCACTGGGAAGACCAGGAACGCAACCCGGCCAAGGCGCACCTGCGCCCGCTCTGCTTCAGCCGCTACGGCGGGCTCGGCGCCGGGCGTTATCCGATCGGCTTCTCCGGTGACACCTTCATCACCTGGCAGTCGTTGGCCTATCAGCCGCGCTTCACCGCCACCAGCGCCAACGTGCTCTACGGCTACTGGTCACACGATATCGGCGGCCATTTCGGCGGCCGTAACACGCCCGAGCTCTTCACCCGGTGGATGCAGTTCGGCGTTTACTCGCCGATCCTGCGCACCCACGGCTGCAAGACCCCGGGCGCCGAACGCCGGATCTTCGAATACCCCTCTCCCTACCAGTGGATCCTGCGCGATTGCATCCGCCACCGCTACGAGCTGGTGCCCTACATCTACGGCGAGGATCGCAAGAGCGTCGACACCGGCGTCGCCTGTCTGCGCCCGATGTACTACGAGTGGCCCGAATGCGACGACGCCTACGCCGCCGACGGGCAGTACCGCTTCGGCGATGTCTACATCGTCGCCCCCGTCGTCCGCCCCTGTGAACCGACCGACGAGATGGCGCCGGTATCGGTCTGGCTGCCACCGGGTCGCTGGTTCGATGTCGCGCACGGCGCGATGCTCACCGGCGGCGCATGGACCACCCGCCGCTACCGCATCGACGAGATCCCGGTCTTCGCCCGCGCCGGCGCGATCGTACCAGGCCAACGGCCGGTGCGCCGCCTCGAGCCCGGTTGCTACCGCGACCTGGTATTCACCGTCTACCCCGGCAGCGATGGCCGCGGCGAGCTCTACGAAGACGACGGCATCAGCACCGCCTACCGCGAGGGTGCCGCGGCCCGGATCCTGGTCACCCAGGCCGCCACCGCCACCGGCCGCAGCGTGACCCTGCAGCCGAGCAGCGGCGACTACGCCGGATTTGCAGCCAGGCGCAGCCTGGAACTGCGTCTGCCGGGCAGCGTACCGGCGAGCGCGGTGACCGTCGACGGCCGCACCCTGCCATGGCAACGCGACCTCGGCGCCGAAGGCTGGACCTGGGATGGCGACACCGCCACCACCGTCGTTCGCCTCGAGGCGGTCGACATCACGCGCGGCTGCGCGGTGCGCATCACCGAGGACCAGAGCGTACGCCCCCGGCGGGTCGATGGTCTCGCCGGACTCATGCGCCGACTGATCGCCATCGGCCGGCTGGTGGCCGAAGCCTCGCCGCCGAAGCCCCTGCTCGGCGACGAGCGTTTCGCCATCCACCTCGCCCAGACCGGCAACCGCATCAGCCACGACCCGCTACGCGCGCCCGAGGAGCTCGACGCGCTCCATCGCGACTGCGAGCTGCTGCCCGCGCACCTCGACGAGTACCTCGCGATCTACCGCCGCGAACGCCCCGGCAAGTCCGGCATCGGCGCCCTGGAGCGCGCCCGGGCCCTGACAGCGAGCACACTCGACCAGTTCAGCTGAGCCGATGGACATGCCTCACCGCTGACGTACAATAGGGGTGCGCTCCTGCCCTACGGTTCCGGCACTGCGTGCTCTCGCACCGGGCCGTTGGCGGCGAGACGGCAGACGCCCGAGCGCCGCCAGGCCCCCGGCTCCACACCGGGGGCCTGCGCGTTGGTGCTCGCATCGCCGGCTCTGCGGCCACTTCCGTCTCCCTGACCAGCGTCGCGCAGCGGGCCTCTCGCCGGCCCGCCACAACCTGATGCGACCGGCCGTTGCGCCTGCGGTCGAGCGTGCTAGCTTCCGGCCGCACGAGAGGCGGGCTCCGGCCCCCCCGGCTCTTTCGACAACCAACGCATCGACCTGGAGAGGTGGCAGAGCGGCTGAATGCGCCGGTTTCGAAAACCGGTATCGGGGCAACTCGATCGGGGGTTCGAATCCCCCCCTCTCCGCCAGACACGCCGGCTCCTCCACGAGCCGGCGTTTTTTCGGCCGCGTCACCACGACCCAGCCCCAGAGCGAAGGAGCGAGCGATGGACTGCGCAGAGAACAGCGGCCGCAAGGGCCTGTGCCCGGCGAGGGTGGTCACGGTCGCCGAACTGGTCGACTACAATGACGACGCGGTGGTCAGCCGCACGATCGTCGACCAACCCACCGGCACGGTGACCCTGTTCGCCTTCGACGCCGGCCAACGCCTGAGCGAGCACTCGGCCCCCTTCGACGCGCTGGTCCAGGTCGTCGACGGCGTCGGGGTATTCACCATCGGCGGCACCGACCACACCGTCCGCGCGGGCGAGCTGATCATCATGCCGGCCGACATAGCCCACGCCGTCGACGCCCGCGAGCGCTTCAAGATGGTCCTGACGATGATCAAGGGCGGCTGAGCGCGACCCCGAGCCGAAGCATGGTGGAGTCGGCAGGATGAGCACGCAGCCCGGGAGCGCCGAGCGCCAGCTCGGCACGACAACGCACGACAACCGGAAACCATCGCCAAGCACGACCCACGCCGCCGGACAACCCGGCGCCTCTTCCGGGCCCGACGCCCACCATGCCGAGCTGGCGCTCGGCGCTCCCGGGAAGGCCTCCGTGAGTGCTCCCAGGGGATGGTATTCGCGTGGTCATCTTCCCCATTTCGATGCCGGGGGAGTCCATCAGCATATCACCCAAG
>JBEPXK010000524.1:0-3307 GCA_041641915.1 Planctomycetota bacterium | reverse complement strand
CAGCACCGGGGCCTCGGTCGGCGCGCTGCGTTCGATATCGTCGCGCACCTTGTCCATCGCCGGGTCGTCGCCGAGGATCGGCAGTTCGGTGACGGGCTCCACCGCCGGGCTCAGGCGTTCGACCTCGGCCGCGAGGTCACCGACGCGATCGAGGTTGCTCAGGGCGACGGCGATCTGGTTGGCGACCGCGGCGAGAAATTCCAGGTCGCGACGCTCGAAGGGCTCCTGCCCGTCGAGGCGGTCGACGTACAGCAGGGCGTGCAGGGCCTCGCCGACGCGCATCGGTGCGGCCATCGCGCTGGCCACCCCGGCGCGGACCATCGATGGCGAGGGGCTGAGGTCGCCGTCGCGGGTGCACAGCAAGGGCTCGGCGCGCAGCCGGGGCGCGCGCAGCAGGCTGCCGGCGAAAGGGGTGGCGCCGAAGCGGGCACGCAGGCGGCGCTCGTGGGGTGGCCACAGCGCCCAGCCATCGGGCGCGGGCAGGAACACGGCGCAGCGGTCGCCCTCGAGCGCTTCGGCTGCGATGTCGTCGAGCAGGTCGAACAGTTCATCGCGCCCCGCGCAGGCGTGGCTGCGACGTACCACCTGGTGCAGCATCAGGAGGTACTCGTTGCTGCGGGCGAGTTGGGCCGGGTCCGCAGCCGGTGCGGCCGCGAACAGCTGCGCCTGTCCGGCCAATGCCTCGACCCCCACCGGTTCGTGCCAGCCGGTCTCGAGGTCGGCGAAGGTCGCCGCCGGCTCGTCCGCATCGGCGTCCTCGATCACCTGGAGATAGGTCGAGCCGATGCGGAAGGTGCAGCCGTCCTCGAGCGCGAGCGACTCGATACGCCCCGACTCGGTCCAGGTGCCGTTGAAGCTGCCCAGGTCGCGCAGGCGCCAGCCGTCATCGTCGTGGAACACCTCGGCGTGGATCCGGCTGGCCTTGGCGTCGCCGATCTGGATCGGATTGGTCGGGTCGCGGCCGATGGTCATCCGTTCGCCGGTGAGCGGGATGACGAAACCGGCGCGATGGCCTTCGATGATCCGCAGCGAGGTCATATGCCGGATCATTCCCATCCGGTCGCGGCCCGCAACCTCAGCACCGTTTGTGGACTCAAACCAGGCCGAGGTACTTGTGCAATTGCAGGCTCAAGCGGCAGCCGTGGGTATGGCACAGCTCGATGCAGCGGGCGAGGTGTGCGCGATAGCGGGGTCCGTCGGGTCCGTCGGCCCATTCCGGTTGCACCCAGACCGGCAGGCCGGAGGCCAGCGCGCGGTCGAGGAAGCCGCTCGCACCCGGGATCAGGATCTTCCAGCAATCGGGTTCGACCACCACCGGCGCGGCGGGGATCGCCTTGGGTGAACAGATGATGTGGACCTGCGTGGGCGTCGCGGGGCGGGGGTGGGTGCCGTTGGTCTCCACGTCGACCCAGGCGCAGAGATCGGTCAGCATTTCCAGCAGCGGCGCATCGGCCTGGAGCAGCGGTTCGCCGCCGGTGAGGATGCAGCCGTGGTCGGCTGCCGCGGTGTCCGCGAGCAGAGTGGTGAGCCGCGAGCGGATGGCCGCCAGCTCCAGGCGCTCGCGGACCCGGAAATCGGTATCGCACCAGGGGCAGGCGGAGGCGGCGCGATGATCGGGGTCGCCGTCCCAGGCGTTGCAGCCGGCCAGACGCACGATCACCGCCGGCCAACCGGCATGCGGTCCTTCGCCCTGGAGGGTTGGCCCGGCGATTTCGCTGAGCGCGTAACGCCGGGGGCTCATCGGACGACGAGGTAGTAGAGCAGGCCTTCGGCGCGTTGGCGCCCGGCGCGCGATTCGCCGTAGGCGCCTTCGCCCATGTACAGATCGCACATCCCCGGCGCGCGGATCGCGCCGCCGGTGTCCTGGTCGAGTCGGAAGGCGGCGTAGGGCTGGCCGCCGCGTTCGTTGCCGAGGCTGGTGTGGACCCAGGTCAGCGCCGCGCGGGGGAAGATCTCCTTGTCGGTCGCGATGCTGACGTCGGCGGTGACCTCCTGGCCGAGGCTGCCGTACGGGCCGCCCTCGGTCTGGGTGAAGAACACGAAGCGCGGGTTGCGCCGGGTGTACTGCGGCAGGAGATGGGGGTGGGCACGGAAGAAGGCGCGGATCGAACGCAGGCTGACGTCGTGGGGCCGCAGGTGGCCATCCTTGACCAGCTCGCGGCCGATGGCGACATAGGGGTGGCCGTTGGTGCCGTCGTAGCCGACCTCCATGATCGAGCCATCGCGCAGGCGCAGCTTGGCCGAGCCCTGGACCTGGACGTTGTAGGGGTCGTAGGGCTCGGGCAACCAGGCCAGCTCGAGCCCGCGCAGCTTGCCGTTGGCTTCGAGCTCGGCCCGGGTGGGATACGGACGGGTGCCGCCGCCGGGCAGGCGTTGGCGGGCGACGGCCTTGGGGTCGTCAGGGGTGATCAGATCGTCCGGTCGCTTGTAGATCGGGTAGCGGAAGCGCGTGGTGCGTTCGCGGCTGGCGTCGAAGATCGGCGTGTAGTAGCCGGTGAACAGCACGCTGCCGCGCCCGTCGTAGCCGACGCTGCGATACAGACGGAAATCGCGTCGCAGGGCCCGGTTGAGCGCCGCCGGTCCGGGATTGCCGCGCAGCAGTTCGCGGAAACGCTCCAGGCCGCGCCGGACCCGGTCCTGGCCGATGCCGGCGACGGGGAAGTGCTCGGCCGCCGAGGGAGCGCCGAGGTAGGTCAGGCTGTGCTCGATGCCGGCAAGTAGCCCGGCGCGGTCGGTGGCCCGCAGATGGAATTCGGGCCAATAGCTCGCGGGTACCTCGACCAGCGCCACGCCGCCGGGAGCCAGCTGGCGCGCGTAGTCCTTCTCCGCCCCACGCCGGCGACAGCCGGTGGTGAGGAGCAACAGGACCCAGCAACAGCAGAGACATCCGAACCGGCGCATGCGCCCCATGCTGGCTGTCGTGGGGGCGGTGCAACCGGCAGGGTCTTTGCCCACCGCGAGCGAATACGAATGCCAGCTGGTCGATGGCTGTGGCTGATGGCTCGCCGAGGCCGTGGGGGGGCGGAGGCGGCATCGCGCAGCGATAGCCGGCCCCGGTGGGGCCACCGGGCCGACGCAGCGCAGGCGCAGCCCTGCAGCGAAGTGATGAGCAAGCGTAGCTGGGGTGCGCGTGAGCGCGCGAGGGGGCAGCGCCCCCTCTGATAGCAGCGCCCCCTCTGAAGGAAGCCTCGCCCTGACGGGTCCCTCATCTATGGGCTGGACGTCAAGCACCAATTCCGCCCCAGTTACTCTTGGGATGGACTTCCCCCGTTCTTCCCGGGAATTCTGCTGATCGATTCGCAGAGCC